>JAJDES010000594.1 GCA_029259675.1 Planctomycetota bacterium | reverse complement strand
ATCTGGAGCGCAGTTATCCGCGTGAGTCGCCATGCTTCCAATCCCCTCGTTTGGCGGGTTGACTGCGTGCAGCAGGAATTTTCCATGACTCGATGGGGGACTGGAATTAATGAGGAGAATGCGCTGAGTGCTTACCGTGTTGTGACGGGCGAAGGACGTCGAAGCGCGATCTTTGGGGACCATGACCGACCAAATCAGAATCGCGATTGAAGCGGCGGACGTCGATGCGTTGCGCAGGCTTGTTGCTGCTGACCGGGCGCTGGCAGACACAGATGTTGTTTGGGGCGACGGTGGTAAGAACGCCGTGCCGCCTTTGCACTTCGTTTGTGATGCCGTGTTCAGAAAGTTGGCCACGCAGGATCAGGCCCTGGCGATGGCGAATGTGTTGCTGGACGTCGGTGTGGATCCCGAACGGGTTTATGCGAAGTCCGGGGATACCTTCCTGATTGCTGCAGCGAGCTTGGGGGCGGAGGATGTTGGTTTGCGTTTGGTGGATTGTGGAGTAGATGTCACTGGTCGCGGCCTCTTCAAGGCCACGGCTTTGCACTGGACCGCGACCATGGGCCTCGATCGGCTGGCGCGCGCGTTGGCGAATGTGGGCGCGGAACTGGAAGTCGCCGATACTCACTTCAACTGCACGCCACTACAATGGGGGCTGCACGCGTGGGCGGAAGGAACGAACGGCAATCGCGATCGGGTTCCAGAGGTCGTTGCGGTTCTTGTGAAGCACGGCGCGCGCATTCCCCAGGACGCGCTGGAATCGCTTGCGAGTGACGCCGATGCACCGATGCGCGCAGCGCTTGCGACCTAGCGCGGCGAGGGGGAGCACTTCCTCTCGATGACCTGCATCGAAGAATTCACTATTCTGCGAGGCTACTAATGCGATAGCCGTGTGCTCACTCGGCAATGCCCAGCAAGCATTGGGCGCTAGCTGGGGAACTCCCTTATGCCTCGTAGGGGCGTTGTCGCTTGAAAGGGGAGCGTTGCATCGGGAGGGAGTTGTCTTGACTCTCTACTAGCGCAGGAAGGTGCGCACGAGCTCTGTTCGTTTCGCTAAACGCGTTTGTGTGTCCGAGGGTGTTCGCAGCAGGGGGGCCGGGCCGGAGAGTTGCTTCCATTCTTCGTTCAAAGTTTCGAATCCCTCAACCCCCGACTCGGCGCTGCTTTCAATCCACTTGCCAAGGGTGACTTCGCAGCCCAGTGGATCGCCCAATTCATCTTCCATGCCCCAGACCAGAAGGTCGGCGGCGTTGCGATCGTCGGTGCACATCAACAATGCGCCGGCCGCGGCCAGGCGCAGGTCGGAGGGCACGGCCTCGGCTTGCATCAAGCTGCGAAGTTGTGAAGCCGCGGTATCGTTGCGCATGCGAGCCAGGCCGTGGGCAGCGGCAACTCGCAGTTCGTAATGGTGGCGCTCATCCAATGCCGCAAGCAATAGCGGTAGCGACTCCGGCGCTCCGATGGCGCCCAGGGCTTCCGCCACGGCGTGGGCCGTTCTGGGGTCGCGCAGAAGCGGGTGTAGTTTTTGGGCCAGGGGCCTGGCACGGGCTCCCATGCGCTCCAACACTTGGGTTGCGTGCAGGCGCACGAAAGGGTCGGCGTCCAAGAGGGCTTCGGCGACCAGTCGCGCGCCCCACGGACCCGTTCGGCACAGGACGAAGCGTGCGTCGTCGACACCACGCAATTGAAAACGCTCCGACGAAAGTTCGGCCAGCTCACGCCACGCTGCGAGTCGCAGTTCGGCGGACGGCTCGCGCAGAAACACTTCGTGGGACTTCGCTGAACTCCAAAGTTCTGCGAGTGCCTTGGCGTCGGGCACGGCGGGCTCAAAATTTGCGACGATCTCGCTCTGTTTCGTGCGCGCCAGCTCGGCCACGTCTGTCCCCTGTGTGGCCACACCGCCAAGGGCGTCAAGTCCGGCGTAATTGCCGTGATGGGCCAGGGCTTGGCTTAGCCAGACCACGGTTTCACTGTCCTTTTCGTAGCGCAATACGAGCAGCATGCGCAGCAACATGCGATCGTCGTCCGTCTGCCCGAGCAGCCAAGCCGCCTCGCGCCGTCGCCACGGTTCCAATGCGGATTCGAGTACCTGGACCACCGCCGCAAGCCCGGCGGGTGATCGGGTACCCAACGCCAGGTGCAGGGCCGCATTGCGCGCCGCCGGTTCAATCGATTCGTCGCCGCTCAGCGCGAGCAATTCCGGCACGGCCTCGGCGCCCATGCTGGCCATGTCATCGAGCGTCAGTTCGCGCAGGTTCGCCGGGCCGCTCACAAACAATTCCACCAGCGCCGGAAGTTCGCCCTTCTCTGGAATGCGTTGCTCGACTTCCGGTTGAGTACCTGCTGTGAGGCCCTCGAATTCCGCGATTCGCGCCGCAACGCGCCCTTCAAAGACGGGTTGGTCGAGTGCTTCCAGGGCATCCGGCGCGGGTCCCTCGGGTTCTGCCGGTGCGCAGCAAGTGAGAAGCAATAAGAGCGGGGCTGAGCACTTCATCGCAGTTCGATGCGATGCACGAGTCGCGCATCGAGTGCCGGGTCGAGCACATCTTCCAGGCGCCACGGCTCGGCCGTTACCGGGTCCAAGTAAACGGGGCGGAGATTGTAGAAGAGCGCTACTTCGACGGGGCCGTCGTGGTCCAAGGCAATCGAGCGTGTTTCACCGAAGGGCAACAGGGTGTCGGGCACGCCAACTTCGTCGCGGTAGGGGCTGCGGAAGCGGTAAAGGTGGAACCAGCGGCCGGGCAAGGATTTGGGCTCCGTAAGCGGGCGCCAGAAGACATCCGCGGCGCGCGAGCGCTCGTCGGTGGGGAAGTGGTGGCCCCCGGCAACATTTTCGACTTCGATCGACCAGCCGTTG
>JAJDES010000593.1 GCA_029259675.1 Planctomycetota bacterium | reverse complement strand
ACCCTCAACCCACCAACCGTCGAGAATCGACAGGTTGAGGCCGCCGTTGGCTGCGACCTTCATGCCTGAAGTTCCGCTGGCTTCCAGCTTGCGAATCGGGTTGTTGAGCCAAACGTCGACGCCTTGGACCAGGAAACGGGCGATGTCGATGTCGTAATTCTCCAGAAAGAAGATCTTGCCGATCAATTCCTCGCTGCGTGCCATCTCCGCGATTTCGCGCACGATGCCGCGACCGGCTTCGTCCGCGGGGTGGGCTTTGCCGGCAAAGAAGATGCGCACGGGCCGATCTTCATCGCTGAGGATGCGCCGCAGGCGGTCGACATCGGAGAAGGCCAAGCCCGCGCGTTTGTAGGGAACGAAGCGGCGCGCAAATCCGATCAGCAATGCATTCTCTTCGAGACCCTCAAGCATGCGACTGAGCACGCCCGGACTGTCCTGACGCAGGAGGAAGCTCGACTCGATGGACTTTGCCGCCGCGCCGATCAAGCGCGTTTTGGCGCGCTTCCGCACTTCCCAAAGCTTGCCCTTGTCCACTCGTTCCGCGTTCGACGAGAAGTCGCGGGCGGAGATGCGATCGTCGGGGGCGCCCAACAGTCGGCTCAATTCCGGGTTGGTCCAGGTGCTGAGATGGATGCCGTTGGTCACCGAAACGATGGGCACATCGCCCGTCAGTTGGCGTGGCCAGTAGGGGTGCAACAGATCTTTGGATACTTCGCCATGCAAGGCGCTGACGCCGTTGACCGAATCCGAAAATCCCAGGGCCAAGTAGGTCATGTTGAAGTCGTCGCCGCCCCGGGGCGCTTGACCGAAACCGTAGAAGCGGTCCCAAGTAATTTCCAAGCGGTCGGGAGCATTCGAAAAGTAGCGACGCATCAATTCCTGACTGAAGCGGTCGTGCCCGGCGGGTACCGGCGTGTGCGTCGTGAAGACGGTCGTGGCGCGCACGAACTCGCGCGCCTGGTCGAAGCTGAGCTCTTCACTGCGCATCAATTGGGTGACCCGTTCCACCGGCGCAAAGGCACCGTGCCCTTCGTTGATGTGCAGGACGGCGGGATCGATACCCAGCTTCTTGAACAGTGCGACGGCGCCGCGGCCGAGTGAGATCAGTTGACGCAGCCGAAGCTCGGGTTCCGCGCCGTAAAGGCGGTGCGTGATTTCGCGATCTTCGGTTCGGTTGCCCTCGTGATCCGCATCGAGCAGGTACAGACGAACGCGGCCGACGGCCACTCGCCAGGCGCGCAAAATGAGCTTGCTCGAGGGCAGGGACAGCTTGACTTCGATCGGGCGATCTTCGGAATCCGTCACGAGCTCCGCGGGCAAGTTGCGCGGATCATTTTCGACGTCGACGGCGATTTGTTCGCCGTGCGGGCCAAGCTGCTGGCGCATGTAGCCCTTGCGATAAAAGAGTCCGACGCCGATCAAGGGCAGGTTGATGTCACTGGCGGACTTGAGGTGGTCGCCGGCCAGAATTCCCAGACCGCCGCTGTATATCGGCAGCGATTCGTGCAGGCCGTATTCGGCGCAGATGTACGCCACCGGGTGACTGGAGTCGAGTACGCGACCATCGGCCAGGCGCAGTTCGCGCGCACTTTCGGCCATGTAGTTGTCAAAGCGCGCAAGGACACGCTCAAGACGTGACTTGAAAGCCTTGTCGCCGACTCGCGCGTGCAGGTCCACGTCGAACACCCCGCGCAGGAATCGAATCGGGTTGTGGCCGCTGGCCTTCCAACTTTGGGGAGAGAGTTCCTCGAACAAAGCGGAGGCTTCGGGATCCCAGCACCACCAAAGGTTGCGAGCCAAGCGATCCAAGCCGCTCAATTCAGCGGGCAAGGTGGCGGACACATCGAACTCGAACAGGCGCGGACCCGTTTCTTCGGGCACCTCGCGCGGCGGAACCGAAAGTTCCGGGCGGAAGTGACTGATGCGGTCCTCTTGGCAGCGCTTCGAAGCGTTGCTCAGTGCGTTGGAATACGCTTCGCCGTAATTCTTGTAGAAGACATCCCAGGATGTGCGCTCGGCCGTGGTCTTGCAGCGCTCCGCTCCGGGTTTTGCGCCGCCCAATACGCGATCCAAGTGCGCGACAATGGCGGTCTGGGTCGTCTCGTCATCTGTCTGCGTTCGATTGAGAACCAGGACGCCGTCATCGGCACCGAGCCCCGCTGTGTTCATCCAGGCACCGAAGCCGGCCATGTCGGAAGTGATGGTGGGCACTCCGACCGCCAAACTCTCCTGGGGCGTGTAGCCCCAGGGCTCGTAGTAGGACGGGAAGGCGCTTAGGTCAAAGCCGGAGAGCAGGGACTCGTAACTGCAATTGAAGAGTCCGTCGTTCTCTTTGATGTACAGCGGAACGGAAATGACGCTTACGCGACAACTGGACGAATTGTCGAGGCCCACTTCAGCGCAACGTTTGGCGATGGGATCCTCGCCGGGATTGGGTAACCGATGGGTGCATACGCTCGGAATCTGAGCGTCGTAGCTCGCGCCTTCCATGCGCTCGCGCAGGTCGTCGCGCAAACCCTCGTGACCGGCCGGTATCAGGCAGAAGAAGACCAGCGGCGGACCGCTCTGTCGGTTCAATTCAGCCAGGGCGTCGAGCATGATGTCGATGCCCTTGTTGTGAAACTCGTAGCGGCCGGATACGGCTACCAGAGCCGCTTGGGATTGGTCGCGACCCGTCATCAGGTTGGCCAACTTGTGCAGCTTCTTGGCCGCTGCTTTGCTGTCCGTTCCCGCGCACAACTGTTCCATGGCGGCCATGTCGATGCCGTTGGGCAGCAGCGGGTCGGCGCGGCGTTCGTGGAAGACTTCGGCTTCCTCGGCGGTGATGGCGCTCACGGTTGTGAAGCAGTCCGCTTGGCGCGCGCAAATGCCCTCCAGCGAGTGTTTGGCGGCAACGCCGATGTCCTCGGCCGCTTCCGCCGGCGTGCGACCTTCGAGTCCCTCGGCGGGGGGCTTGCCCGTCGAGGAAATGGAACGGCCCAGCATCGTCGCGTGCGTCGTGAAGACGGACGCAATTTCCGGAGCATGGTCGTGCAAGTAGAGCAAACCGGAACCCGTCATCCACTCGTGGAAGTGGGCCACCGCGCGGCCGTGACTGGGGGCGATGAATTGCTCCCACCAGCGTCGAATGACAATGCCGGCTGCGTGGCCGAACAGTACCGGCTCGATGTAATCCCAACCGCCGCTGAGCGAGTCGACTTGGTTGCGGTCCCAAAGATCGCTGAGGATGTCGTCCTTGCGCTCATACAGGCCGGAGAACTCGATCAAGATCGTCAGCGGACGACCCGGAATGCGCCAACGACCGACGCGCACGGGAACTCCCAGTTCGCGGCAGCCGTCTTCGAAAGCGGCGTAGCCCGGCTCTTCCTCAAAGAGCAGCGAGTCTTCCTCTTCCTCAGAGAGTAACCAGGGGCCGATGGCGATCGTGCGTTCGCCAAGGGCTGAACGTGCGGAAAGGGCCTTGCTGGTTACGACAGTGTGGATGCCGCCGACTTTGTTGCAAACTTCCCAGCTTACTTCGAACAGGTGATACGGTGATTCCAAGCGAACCTCTGCTGCGCAGATCCTCAGGCTAGTGACCTCGCACAAGGAACGTGCGGGGCGAAGGGTGGATGGTGATTTTGGTCGCGGTTCGCTCTACTTGGAACCGCGTTGTTTCTTGGACTTGCGACCCGCTTTGGGTGCAGCCTTCTTGTTGGACTTGTTTGCGTTTTCGCGCTCGGTTTGAACTTTTTTTGCCACGGGCGTCACGATCGATGCCTGCTCGCTGCTGTCGGCTTCGCCCGCGTCCGCTTCGGCGGCCTGCGTAGTCTTGGCGCTCGATTGCGGGCGATTGGAAGCGAGCTCGTCACGGGCTGTCGCATCCCCGGGGCCGTGCGCTTTCGGGCTGCCTTTGCTCCCTTCGCCAAGGGCGGCGCGCAGGCGCAATTCCAAGTCTGCCAACACATTCATGAAGGCGATGCAGGCGTCGTGGGGGGTCGTGTAGGGACTGAAGTACTTGTGCACATCTCCATCGGAGAACCACTTGGTGCACATGTAGTAGACGTGGTCCGAAGTGGTCAGTTTTTGCCAATCGGCATAGAGGTCGGAGCGTCCGAGCTCGAGCGTGCGACGCGCGTCGGGGCCGAGCTTGTAGAGGGCCTCGTCCGCACTGCGTTGCATCGCATTGCCCAACCAAGCGGTCAAATCGCGTTCGGCATCGGCCCAGGAAACCGGATGCGGAATGTCCAAGTCGAGCTTGGGCGGGTGGGCGGCGGCGACTTCCCCGGGGGTGGCAAAGTCAAAGCGTTCGTGCTTCAGAATTTCCGCCGGCAGGTACTGCATGAAGTCGAAAATCCCGGTTTCGCGCCACTGGTGCTCGCCGAAGGTTTCGTAGTCCATGAACAGTCCGGCAAATTCAGCCTCATCGGGCAACTCCTGCAGCGTCTCGACGAAGTCGGGTGCGGTCAGCGGCCAGCGATCCCAGGACTGATTCGAGAAGCGAAAGGCGATGTCGTCGGAGAGTGAGTAGGAGCGCAGCAACAGGCTCAACGACTTGCAACCCTTGGGGCGGTAGGTCTGGTTGGGCGAACGCCAACCCAGGAGCTGATCCGCGCCCTCGCCCAGGAGGGCCTTGAAGCCCATGGCCTCGACGCTCTTCGCGATGTCGTTGCTGATCACGAGCTCCGTGCAGCGAAAGGTGGTCGGCTCGCTATTGAAGTGTCGATGCAGGGTGTCGCGTTGAGCTTTCACCTGAGCTTCAAATTCGACTGGATCGCTTAGGAAAGCGAGTGAGTGATGCGAGGTTTCGCAAATGAACTCGACGCAGCCCGTTTCCGAAAGGCGCTTGAAACTCTCCAGGGCCTCGGGATGCCATCGCTCCAACTGATCGAGCAAGGTGCCCGTGGTGGCCATGGCGAAGCGAAACTTGCCGTCGTGCTTGTTGATCAAGTCGAGCAGCAGCGCGTTCATCGGCAGGTAGCACTTCTCAGCCACCCGGCGCAGGATGCGTTCGTTTTCAGTGTCGTCGAAGTAGCCGCGCTCCGATCCGATGTCGAAGAAACTGAAGCGATTCAACCGGTAGGGCTGATGCACTTGGAAATAGAAACTGACGGAGGTCATGAGACGAGCTCCTGATAGATTTCGCGCAGGCTGCGTCCGCGCTCTTCCCAGCGCATGCGCCGAACTTCCCCACGGCCCTCTTCCAAAAGGCTCGCGCGCAGCGAGGGCATGGTCAGAAGTGCGATGATCTTGCCCGCCAGGTCCTCGACGTCCCAAAAGTCCACTTTGAGTGCGCCGGACAAGACTTCCGCCGCGCCGCTTTGGCGTGAGACAATGACCGGAATGTCGAGTGCCATCGCCTCTAAGGAGGAAATGCCGAAGGGCTCGGATACAGACGGCATCACGTAGAGATCGGCCATGGCATACATGCGCTCGACCTCTTCGCCCTTCAAGAAACCGGTGAAATGCACATTGGCCCCGATGCCCAACTTGGCGGCGCGTTCGATCATTTTGGGCAGCATGTCGCCTTCGCCGGAAAGCACAAAACGCGCGCGCGGCAGGACCTTGAGCACGCGTGCGGCGGCCTCCAAAAAGTAGTCCGGACCTTTTTGATAGGTGATGCGACCGAGGAAGAGCACGATCGGGTCATCGATGGTGCGGTTCCAATGCAAGGTGCGCTCCTGTTCGCGCTGTGTCACGGCGTTGTGCACGACACGCAGCTTTGCCGGATCGACTCTGTAGTTGCGTTCAATCACACCGCGCGTGTACTCGCTGACACAAATCACGCGATCGGCTTCGTCCAAGCCGCGCTGTTCCAGAGCTACGATGCGCTCGTCGGCGCGATCGCCCGCGCGGTCGTATTCGCAGGCATGCACGTGCAATACCAGCGGGCAACCGCTCACACGCGCGGCCGAAGCACCGGCCAAAAAAGTCATCCAATCGTGGGCGTGAATGACGTCAAAGCTTCGCGTTCGCGCCAATTCGGCAACGGCATGGGCATAGCGTTCGACTTCCGCGCCGAGGTTGGGTCCGTAACCGCCGCGAATCTCTTGGCGTTGTCGTTTTGCCGGTGAGGATGCCTGTGTGGAGGAGCTTGCGGCGGAATCGGAACCGGCCTTGGGTGAGCTGGCCTTGGACGGATCGCTCGCGCGCACGCCCGGTGGATCTTTGCGCTGGCTGAGTTCGGCCAAGCGCTGGTCGTAACCGCGCTCGGTCATGTAGGGCCGCAGGGGACTATCTACAGTAAAAACGTGCAGATCCGGCGCCATCGAAGCCGTGGGTTGATGGGCTCCGGTGTAGGCGTGTCGCAGGCGCACGGGAACGCGCGCCGCGTCCGGTTGGTTGCTTGGATTGGACTTTGTTGCAGCGGCTCCCGTTGCGGGCGGATCGGGTACGAGCACTTGGTCGGCTCCGATTACCTCCACATCTTCCTTCGGCTCGCTTCCCAGGGCGCGGGGGATGACGAAGAGCACGCCGACACCTTGCTTGGCCAGGCCGCGCGAGAGGCCGTAGCAGGCCGTGCCCAAACCGCCTGAGATCTGCGGCGGAAATTCCCAGCCAAGCATCAAGACCTTCATTGGGAGGCTCGCTTCGGTTTGGGGCCCGCTGCGTTGGCCGAGTCGGCCGCGGGAGCACTGACAGCTTGAAGGCCTCCTTCGGCCATTTGCATGGCGCGCAAAAGCTCGGCCACGCTCCAGGCCTGGGCGATGCAGCCACCGGCGGCGTGGGGCGGGTCGCCATCGAACACTTCGGAGATTTGCAGCATGCCGGCGCTTTGCAGATGAGCTTCAAAGCCGGTGACCGACTTGGCGATGGCGTCGCGCACCGCAGCGCTGTCTCCCTGCGCGCGCAATTTGGCTTCACAAAAGAACCCCAGCGGCCAGGGCCATACCGTGCCTTGGTGGTAAGCGTTGTCGCGCTCTTCGGGGTTGCCGGCATAGCGTCCCTGGTAGCGCGCATCGTCGGGCGCCAAAGTGCGCAGGCCGCGCGGCGTCAGCAACTCAACTTCAGCGCGCCGAACAATGTCCGTGCGCATTTCGCGAGTCAACGGACTGAAGGGCAAGGCCGCCGCAAGCACCGCATTCGGGCGCATGCTCTCGTCACACAGCTCGCTGCTCCAAACGTCCGCCAAGTAGCCGCGCTCTTCGATCCAATAGCGTTCGCAGTAACTCTCTTGGGCCTTCTGCTTCAGGGCATTCCAATGCGAGCGCCCCTTTTTGTCGCCGGAGCGTTCCGCAAGTTGTTCCAAGTAGGCCAAGAGGGCGTACCAAAGTGCGTTGGTTTCCACCGGCGCGCCCGCGCGCGGAGTAACCGGCACGCCGTTGACCTGGGCATCCATCCAGGTCGCGTTGAGTTCCTCGCTGCCCATGCTGAGCAGGCCGCCCTGGTCCACTTGCATGGCCAAGTCCGTGCCTTCCAGGTAGGCCCGAGCAATGCTTTCCAGCGCGGGGCGGAAGCGCGACTGAATTTCGCCCTCCGGTGCGCCCGCAAAGTCATAGGACCAAACGGCGCGCACAAACCACAGGGCGGCATCGGCGGATCCGTAGTGCGAATCCTCCGGGTCTACACCAAAGACGTTGGGCAAAAGTCCGCCGCGCAGGAACGGCAAGGCTGCATTTAGGATCTCACCGCAAAGTTCCAAGCGACCGCGCGCCAGGGTCAATCCGGGCAAGGCAATGTAGGTGTCGCGGCCCCATTCGCCGAACCAGGGATAACCTGCGATGACCCCCGGTCGGTTGTGTCGGTCGCGATAGAGGAAGTGTTCGGCTGAGAGTTCAAGCGCCGTGCGCATTTTCGACCAAGCGGGCCCAAAGGGCGTCACCTTTGCGCTTGGCACGGATTCCTCGCAAATAGCTTCGGGCTTGGCTCCTGAGCCCAGGGCCACAAGCGTGCGCCGACGACTCTCGCTATCCCAAATTGTCAACGGGTCGGCAATGTCCTGGTCCAAACGCGCGGCAATGACGAGTTGATCGCAGCCTTCGAGTGAGAAGCTGACTTGGCCGGGAGAGAATTGATCTTCGTGGCCGGGGTAACCGCGGGCCAATTCCTGTCCGTACTCCAGGTCCTTGTACCAAAGGGGATCGTTGCGCCAACTGCCGTTGCTCGACCAACTCAACAACAAGGACGGTTGATCGTGATAGGGCTGCAGGCGCACGCCGTATTCGAAGCTGCTTGAATCCAGCTGCACGTTGCCGTGCTCGCTGACAAGTTCGTGCGCATCGCGATAGGCTGTCAGCGGGCGCAGATTGAAAGTGATGTCGTCCTTCGGTCCGGAAAATGCGTAGCGAACGAGCACGGCGCGCATTCCGCGCGGGACGATGATTTCGCGTGTGATGCAAAGCTCGCCGACGCGATATTGCCAACGCGGCCAAGGCACCAACTCGAAGCGTTCCAGGCCCTGGTGCCCCTGGGGTGAAAACAGTCCCCGGTAGCGACCCATGGAGAGCGGGAACTCACGCTTGCCGCGTTGCAGGTATTCCTCGAAGCGCGAGAGGTACAGTGTTCTTTCGGCGCTGCCCGGGCGTGGTGTGCAGATCAGTCCGTGATAGCGGCGGGTCGGGCAAAGCAGGGCCGTGCTACTTGCAAAGCCTCCCAAACCGTCGCTTTCCAGCCACTCATGGGAGAGGGCATGGTCCAGCCGCATGCAATCCTGACGCTCGAGGGCGGCGAGGACTGGTTGGGCACGGGGGCGATCGGTGGTGTCGATTGTGGAGGCGTGCATGGGAGCTGGCGCGGGCGGGATCCATTGGGCGTAGAGGCGGCAACCCAACGGCCCACTACTTTACGCCGAGCATCATGGGGAACGAGGTTCCACGGCCCAGAAGCTGGCTTTTTTGAGTCGGGCAAAGGAGCTGAGCGGGTGGCATTCGGTCGTTCGACCGCTCCCAGCGGTCCGGTGCGGATCCCTTCCATCGGCTTGCTCTGGGAAAGGCCCAACGGCTAATTCGCCATTGGCCGCGGCCGGGCCCAGTCCGGTTAGACCTCGAAGCTGCGCTGGAACCAGCGCGGCCGGCTGTAATCCCAATGGCTTTCGGCCATGGAGCCCACCAAAACCGGATAGAGAGCCTCCAGGGCCCGCGCGATTCGGGGCTCCAGACCCAGTGCCTGGACGTAGGAATCGAGGGCCCTCTGCTCATAGTCGTCGAGACGGTGTTTGCCGCCGGAAGCGGGCGCACCCGCCAGTCGTCGCCAGGCTGTTCCCGCCAGGCCGCCGTCGCGCTGCTTGCGCTCGTGCACAATCAGGTGCAGGAGGTCGTGGTAGGGCAAGTCGTCGCCCGCGCCCGCGCCGAAGTCCATGTAGCCCAGGATGTGTCCCTGTGGGTCGACTTGAATGTGCTTCGAGCGCAGGTCGTTGTGGGCGTAAACCAAGGGAATCGGAGCGCCGATCAACGCTTCGGCCATGCGCTCGCGCAGGCGACGTAGGGCGGTTCGAGTCGAATCGAGACCGCAGTGACGGGCCACGCGGTCGATGCGCGTACCGACAAGTTTTTCAAACTCATCCTCTGAGAACGGTTGGGCGGGTCGCGTTACGAGCTGGGCTAGATCGCCGGCAACCGCAGGCAGAAGCTGCGACATCACAGCGCGCTGACCACTGTATTGTGCCGCTGAAAAACCGGGCAGGCGCCTTTCTGCGCTGATGGCAATTCCGTCAATCGTTCCATGGAAGAGGGCCTTGGGAACTTTCAGATGTGGAAAGTGAGCGCGAATCCATTTTGTTTGCGTGGGGTGATGCAGGACTTGAAGGTCTTGCTTGGGGCACAGGGGGATGTGCACAGCCCAGGCTCCGGATGAATTTGGGGCATGCTCTTGGCCCGGTGTGCGCTTGGACTTCCCGGCGCGCGTGTAGATCAAGGCATTGTTGCCGCGCGTGGCCCAGAGTTCGTCGAGTTCCCCGCGCTGCTCGCCGCAGCGTTCCTGGAGTTGATCGAGCAGCTTTTCGATGCGCGCTCGCGCAGGCTGCGATTTGCGCGCAGCGATCAGGGCGAAGCTGGGCGTGAGCAGCGGAAAGAAGCCCAATCGGTAGCCCAACAATTTGAGTTTGTTTTCGCGTTCCCTCGGACCCAAATACAGCCGCGGGGCTTGATTGGAAAGATTGACAACATGAGCAAAGTCGCGCGAATGGGGGTATAGAGCCAAAGAACGGACT
The DNA here is from genome assembly GCA_029259675.1 of Planctomycetota bacterium. Classification (GTDB taxonomy): domain Bacteria; phylum Planctomycetota; class UBA1135; order UBA1135; genus JAJDES01. The sequence continues at coordinate 18,977 of JAJDES010000593.1, read as the reverse complement.
TTTCGGAATTCGTGATCGACCAACTCGGCGCCGTAACCCGCCAAACTGCGCCTGGCATCGGCGCGCAAAATGCCGCGCAAGTATTCGAGCGGATTTGGAACACGGAAGTCGGCGCGCTTGCCGCTCGACGCTTTGTAGCCGTAGCGATTGTCGGCGATCAAAACGAGCTCTCCGGCGCAAACCCGCCGGCATTCCCCAAGGCCTGCAGCGCTGGCGGATTTCGCTTCGGGAAGGCCGCCCTCGCGCACGACCAAATCAAAACTTCGGTCGGGGAAGGGCAGACGCTCGCTGCTGCTCGCGACCGCGCGCAAATCGCCGCGGGCCAGCGCGCGGTCGCGGTGAACGGCAAAGGCTAGGCGGTCGCTGTCACGCTCGATGAGTGTCACGCGAAAACCCAAGCGCGCCAAGGCCACGCCCAGCCCCGAGAAGGCATTGCCCAACAGTAAGGCCTCACCTTCGCAAGCCGAGAGCAGCGGCAACCATGCGCCGCGACCTTCGCGCAAGAGTTGCATCAACCGCTCGGCAACATCAATGGGCTCGCTCAGCAGTAGAGCTTCCAAGGCCGGGCGGAAGGCGCTGCCGCGGTCTAATTCATCGAGGCAGTGCAGCAGGCGAGCCTTGTCCACCGGCAAGGGAGTGGAAATCTGTGGAGCTTCAAGGTCCAGCTCGATCACACCTCGCCTGCGATGCAACGGTTGCCCGCATGCGCTGCATTCAGCACCATCCGAGGGCACGCTTCCGGCGCAACAATGGGGGCACTGAATGGGGGCGGAGGGCTGCAAGGCTGGGTTCTAGGGTGTTCTCGAAAAGGCCGCTAAAGTGCCTGGAAATGCCGTCATGCGGGACTTATTCAAAAAATGGATAAGTCGCTGCCATTGGCGATGGGGCCGTCGTAAGCGGCTTTGATTTCGGCCAACAGTTCACGCTCTGTGGCGCCCCAGTAGAGTTGGTGGGTAAGCACCAGGAGACCGGGGCGAGCTTCTGCGGCGATGGCCGCCAGTTCGACACTGGAGGTGTGGGCCGTCGCATGGTACTTCTGCCAAACGGGTTCGCGGTCGGCGAAGGCGCGTGCGGAGTAAACCTCGTGCACTAAAATGTCGCAGCCGCGTGCGGCTTCCAGAAGCGCCTGATTGGGCGTGCAATCGCCGGAGATCACAATGGACCGATCCGGTGTGTCGAAGCGGTAGCCGAAGGCGTGTTCCCATTTCCCATGGGGCACGGCAATGGCCGTTACTTTGACGCGCTCATCTTGGAAAACGACTCCCGCCTGCAATTCGTGCACATTCACTTTGTGCCCGTTCAAGTTTGCAGGTTCGAGTCCGTCCTTGCGAATGGCAACGTCCTCCCGCCAGGCGCTTTGGATGGAAGTGACCATGTGCGCGCTGCCCTTTGGTCCGAATAATTGAAGCTGTTTTTCGCGTTCCAAGGTCCAGCACGTGAAGATCAAGTCCGGCAGGCCGACCGTGTGATCGCTGTGCAAGTGCGTGAGAAAAACGTGACCCAGGCGACTGGGTTTGAGTGCTTCCAATCCCAGTTCCGATGCAGCCATTCCGGCGCGACGGACGACGCCCGGACCTGCGTCCACCAGGTAAGCCGTGTCGTCGACGATCACGGCTAGGCACGGACCGGAGCGATCGGGTTCAGCATTGGGCGTTCCGGTTCCGAGCAAGACGAGCTTGGTTCGCAGCTCAGTTTGCGGATGCTCTTGCGTTCCCATCGAAACGCAGGATGCGAGAGAGGTCAGCCAAATCAGCAGTGGAATTAGGAAACGGTAGCGCATGGGGTTGAGCACCAAACTAGGGCCTTCGCGGGCTTAGGTGTTCGAATTCGGCCTTAAAGCGTACTTTTGGGCACTGGGGATTTCGCCTGCGCCTGCATGCGAAGGGCCAAGCGTTCGGCCGGCAACCAACTCAAACCGAGTAAAAGCATCCCGACCCCCAGCCAGGGCAAATTGCGAGCTGCGCGCATAACGGTAGCGCCGGACTCAATTCCGTGAGCAACGTCGGAGATGGGATTCGCGAGTCCGACTGCACACAACAGCAAGACAACCAAAGCAAAGCTCAATTCGCGTCCCGGGGCGTCGATGCGCGGGTGATCTTGATCGGGCTCACGGTTGCGACCGATTTGAAACAGTAGGCACCAAAGAGATGCGAGCCACACCAGGGGCGTCAGCCACGCGAAATCCAACCAGAGCCACGTGCTTTGGAGCGATTGAAATTGTGATCGCAGTCCGTCCCAACTCGCGAGCGTTCCGAACTCCATTCGATGGGTGAGTGAGTTTGGAATCGCAACGGCGATGGCGCAGGTGGCCGCTACGATTGCGGTGCTGCGTTGAGAAGGTTTGGGGGTCAAAAGAACAAGGAAAAGCAGGGCGATCAGGGCAGCAACAAATGATGTTGGTAGCAGCGCTGATAAGCTTAGGCACGCGATGGCGCGCAGGCGGCGGTCGGCCCGCCTCAACCAGCCGACGGCACAGCTGGTGGCGGCCAGCGCATAGAGGGCGCCGGAGAGTTCGCTCGCTGAGCTGGAAGCGGCCATTGCTGCGGTCGGAATTCCGGCCAGTCCGGCAACTAGTAGCAAGCGCCAGGGAACCGCTCGGCGCGCCAGCTCCAAACCCTGCAAGCAGAAGATGCACAGGGCCAGCCAATGGGCGATCCCGGCCAGCGGCTCCGTAGAGCCGAAGGGAGTGCTGACGAGCTGCGCGAAGGTTGTGCGCACAGGCGTGGATGGCGCATCGGAACCCAGCAGCAGCAATAGTCCCGGTGCGATGGCAGCGAGCAAAACCAGGCTCCAAAGGCAGAGCTGGATGCGAGCTCCGACGCGTTGTGAAGCTGGGTCGTGCCGCGGCACCATGGGCGCGGGCAGACTCATTTGCCTGCCGATGGCGAGAATCAGCCAGGGCCATGCCGCCGCGAGTCCGCGCGCGGACCAGCATTGGTTCTGCAGGCCAAGCGCCAGGCTGCCCAGCAAGTGGGATGCGGCCCAGGTAAAGGGCAGGCGCGCGAATTGGTGGCTGCCCGGGGCGCCCGCCGGCAAAAAGGACAGCAGCAGTCGGCCGGCAGCGGCGACGACGGCCAAGCCGAATAGAGCTGCGGGAATACCTGCGTCCAAGGACGCGTGACCCGCCCTGGCTTGGAAATCATTCCCGAGGGAGCCATAGGCCAGGGCTGAAGCCGGGGCCAGGGCCAACAGTAGAGGAATCGATTGGGGGGGCGGTCGGCGCACGGCGGGTATCGTACGTTGCGGAAGCCACTTCGATCGACCGTTGCATTCGCGCCCCACGTCGGCGCGGCATTGGTCGCAAGCCTAGGACCACAAGGAATGAGAATGCGCGCCGCATGTATTCAGATCGATATTCGCCGAGGCGATGTGCCGGGCAACCTTCAGCAGGCCCTTGAGGGGCTTGAGCTGGCGGCGAATGAAGGCGCTCAATTGGTGGTCTTGCCCGAAATGTGGCCGACATCTTTTGCGGGCAAAGGGCGCGACGATTCGGGCGGCAGCTCGCCCGGGGGGCAGGAATTTGATCCTTGGGGAACGCTGCTTGCGGCCAGCGAATCCGCCGTTGAAGCCTTGGCGCAGCGCGCGGCTGAATTGGATGTGTGGGTGGCCGGTTCGGCCCTGGGGCGCAGCGCTGCGGGTTTGCCAACCAATCGCCTGCAGATCTTTTCCGGCGGGCGGGAAGTCATGGGGTACGACAAGGTGCACTTATTCAGCCCCACTGCGGAAGACTTGAGTTTCAGCGCAGGAATGATGCCTCCAAAAACGATTGCATCGCCCTTCGGTCGAATTTCCGGGTCCATCTGCTACGACCTGCGCTTCCCCGAGTTGATGAGCGAGCCGGCCCAGGACGGGGCGGAGCTCCTGGTCGTGCCCGCGCAGTGGCCGGACACGCGAATTTCCCACTGGCGCACGTTGGTCTTGGGAAGGGCGGTTGAGGGGCAGTGCTTTGTGATTGCAGCCAATCGTTCCGGTAAGGATCAAGTCGGTCGCAAGCCCCTCGACCTGACCTTCAGTGGATGCTCCATCATTGCGGACCCGCACGGCAACGTGCTGGCCGAAGGGCGCCAGGGTCAATTGGTTGTGAGCGCCGAGATCGATTTGGAAGTCGTCAAAAAAATACGCCGCCGAGTGCCCGTTCAGCGCGACGCGCGCAGGGACTTGTACGCTAGCTGGAATGAGACGCGCTTAAAGCGATCAGAACCAGAGGGTTGAGAGCGTAGTTGCGCGCGCATGGGCCGCAATCCCGCCGGCCGCAATTCGGAGTTCCGAGGAGAGCGGCAAATCCTCAGCCTGCGAGGCTGGGATGTGGAAAATAGTTCCCGGTTTCAAGGGCGTGGCGGCCGCCTGCAAAGTACTTAACGAGCCGGCCTAATGAAGGGGATTCGGATGGACCGTTAATAGGGGGTCCCCCTCGCCCATCCGATTCTTTGCAACCCCATCAAAAGCCGCTCAACGTGGAATTACGTGGAATCCACAAAGGCCGATCCATTGTGCTGATGATTGGCTTCTTGACGGCTTTGGCCGCATCCCAGTTGGGTTTCGCCCATGCAGCCGAAGCTCCGGCCGCAGCTGGGTCCAGGGCCGGTGCGCGCGATGGACTGCCGACGCCCCTGGAGTTTCGACTCAAAGCGCGCTACTTGGCCCGTTTGGCGCAATTTGTGGAGTGGCCCGAGGAGTGCTTCAAAGGCGAAAGCGCTCCGATCGAAATCGTTGTATTGGATCCCAGTCCGTTTGGGCGTGCCCTGGAGCGCGAGTTGAGGGGCGGGCGCGTCGGCAAGCGTCCCATTCGTCTGCGTCGAATATCCAAACTTGCAGACCTTGGCAACGCACACGTGCTGTTCATCAGTTCGATGGCCGAGCAGGCACACTGTCAACGGAGCTCATTGCCGGCCGGCAAGGGACTCTTGGTGGTCGGTGAGTCCAGTGGCTTCGCGCAGCGCGGCGGCAGCGTGGAATTCGCCGTAGTGGACAATGCCGTTCGCTTTCGGATCCACCGCAAAGCGGCCGAGCAAGCGCAATTAAAGCTGCATTCGCAATTGCTCAAAATCGCGATTGAAGTGTTCGACAAGCCTCACGCCGCAGGTGGTTCGCATTGAAGGCCTTTCGCGATCTACCCATTCGGCACAAGCTGACGTTGCTGTCGATGCTCATCGGCGGTGTGACGCTGCTGGTGGCCTGCGTTACTTGGCGTGGATACGAGTGGTATTCATTCCGCAAAGTCATGTACCGCGATTTGGCCTCCATGGCGGCCATTGTGGGCGAGGGGTCGCGCGCGGCTCTGCAGTTCGATGCGGAGACGGAAGCTGAGGAAACTCTCAGTTCGCTGGCCATTCAACCGGCGGTGCGTTCGGCCACATTGTTTGCGGAAGACGGGACCCTTTTCGCCAGCTACGTGCGCGCAGATATCCGCTCGGAATTCACGCCGCCCGAATTACGCGAGGCGGGCGAATATCGCAATTTGGGCAATTATTGGCTCTATTGCCCCATCATTCACAAAGGTCAACAGATCGGTACGGTCTGCATTGTTGCCGATTCGCGCGAATTGATTCAGCGCGAACGGGAACTGGCGGTACTGCTCTTATTCGTGCTGATTGTCTCGAGCGTTCTGGCCATTGCTCTGACTTTCAAGCTGCAGAAGGTGATCTCGGCCCCGATCCTTCATTTGGCGGAAACCGCAGGTGCTGTGACGGTGTACAGCGATTACTCCATGCGTGCGGAACGCGGCGGGCAGGATGAGTTGGGCTTCTTGACCGATGCCTTCAACGATATGTTGGGGCAGATCCAAGCCCGCGACCGCAAGCTGGAAGAGCACCATGGCTTGCTGCAAGAAAGGGTCGCAGAGCGCACGCATCAGTTGGAACAATTGAATGGTCAACTGCAGCAGTCCATGCGCCAAGCGCGCGAAGCTGCCGTGGCCAAGAGTGAATTCCTGGCCAATATGAGCCATGAAATTCGCACGCCCATGAACGGCATCTTGGGCATGATCGAGATCCTGATGGAGACCGGGCTAAGTTCGGATCAATCGAACTACGCCTCCATTGTTCAAACGTCCGCCGAATCGTTGCTGGGTGTGATCAACGATATCCTCGATTTCTCAAAGATTGAGGCCGGCAAGCTTGAGCTGGAGGAGATTCCAATTGACCTTTACCGGACCACGGAGGATTCGCTTGAACTCTTGGCCGAGTCCGCGCGCAAGAAGGGCCTCGAGCTGGTAGGTAGGATCGATACGAACGTGCCGGCCAGTTTGTGTGGAGACTCGACTCGCTTGCGGCAAGTCATTACGAACTTGGTGGGCAATGCGATCAAGTTCACCTTTGAAGGACAGGTTGTCGTGCACGTCGCAGCTGAGGAGCGCGACGTCGATTCGGTCTTGTTGCGCTTCGAAGTTTCAGATACGGGCATGGGCGTGCCCCCGGATCGGATTCAAGGCCTGTTCGATTCCTTCTCGCAAGTGGACAGTTCCACCACGCGCAAATTCGGGGGTACCGGCCTGGGATTGGCAATCTGCAAGCAATTGGCCGAGCTCATGGGCGGCCGGATCGGGGTGCGCAGCGAAGTGGGCAGGGGCTCAACTTTCTGGTTTACCGCTCGTTTGGGACTGGAACTGGAGCAGCTTTACAAGCTCGAAGGATTGACCCATCTTCCGCGCACCCTCATCGTTGAACCCAGCGACATGACGCGTGATTTGATCAAGAATCACATGTTGCATTGGGGCATCGAAGCGCGCGCAACGAGCGAGGTCAAAACGGCTGCGCATGAGTTCTGCCGCGCCCGTGATGCCGGTCAGCCCTACGCGCTTGTGGTGCTGTCCAGTGCCTATCCGGAACACGTCTTCAAATCATTCTGCAAGTGGTTGGACGCTGAACCATCGCCCTTGCTTAAGCGGATCGTGATTCGATCGCATCATGAGCGTCGCGCGAGCGAGCAGGAGCATGTTCTATTCAGACCCGTCGGGCTTTCGCGCTTGCACGATCTGATTTGTGAAGTTTTCGATCCCGCAGGTCACCAGCATGCAGTCAGGGAAGCGTTGACAACGCGATCCGCGCCGGGTGAGGGTGCGCGAATTCAGTTGCGCATCCTTTTGGCCGAGGACAACCAAGTTAATCAGATGGTCGCTACCAAGATCCTCAAGGCGGGTGGCTTCGATTGCGACGTTGCACGGAACGGCCGCGAGGCGGTCGAGTTGTTCACCAAGAATGGTTACGACGTGGTGCTGATGGATTGCCAAATGCCAATCATGGACGGCTTCGAGGCGACGCACCGCATTCGCAATTGGGAAGCCAGCAATGGAATTCGCGAGGGCTCGCCGGGACGCGCGAAAGTAATCGCTCTTACGGCCAACGCCATGAAGGGCGACCGAGAGCGCTGTCTCGCGGCGGGCATGGATGACTACGTGACCAAGCCGGTGTCGCCGTCGACCTTACTCGGCAAGTTTGAAGAGCTGATCCCCACGGCCGAGCAAGCTTGATCGCGCGCTGCCTGCCCGCAGATGGCGATGCAGATCGGGCGCGGACAGAACCGCTCTAGCTAGGAAGCCAGCAGTCGCTTCCACCAAGGCAATCGCACCGCGCGCGCGCTGAAGTCGGGGCAATCGCCGCGCAAATTGATCGTCTCGTGGTCCCCGGGCAGCTGCTGCTCATCCAAGCAGGCCAGCTTTTGCTTTTGGGGCATATTTGAAGGCAAATAGCAGCCCGCAGTTTTGGCTTCGTAGGGCGCGGACCGGAAGTGCACGCAATTCTCGCAGTGATTTTTCATCGGGGATTACCAAGTGTTGGCAGCGCAGAGTTTCTCCGCCACCTAGGGGCTCGGCAAGGGGTCAGCCCAAATAGGGTCCGGCCCCGCAAGTGCCTGTGCGCTCGCGGGGCCGGAGATCCTGGGCTGTTTATGAGTTCAGCTCGATGCGCCGGGGCTGATCCTCGGCCCGGGGCGGAAGCTTGGCGGTCAGCAGGCCGTTTTCGAAACTGGCCTGTACGCCGGCCTCATCAACGGGGAAGGGCAGGCGCAGGCTGCGCTCGAATTCGCCCGTGGGCCGCTCGCGCAGGAAGTAGCGCTTGGCCTCCGGTTCTTCGCGATGACCCTTGAGGGTCAGGACCTCGCGGTGGATTGTCAGTTCCACGTCTTCTGCTTTGAAACCGGGCAACTCGGCGACGAGTTCAAGGCCGTCTTCCGTGACTCGCAGGTCAAGCAGGGGGCCTGTCTTCGCGCTTTGACGATGCCCACGCAGCCACTGCTCGAGCTCGGCGAAATTGGTCCAAGGGCTGCCGTTGACCAGTTGTGTGCGGATATTTGAAACCATCTCTATGCACTCCTAATTGTTGTGATGAGTCCCTTCGGCCGGCCCCGGCGACCACAAAGCGACTCCAGCTTTGGGATGATTTGAGGTGCAGCCTCCTGGTTGGGCTCAATTTTGCTGCCAAAATGACCCTTGCAGTCAAAATGGCGTCAGCCTGGGGCCCGTGGTTGCTGCATTCGGGGCGAATCTTGATTTCCGAGCTGCTTATAGGCAAGTCGCGTGCCAAACGCGCCAAAAGGGCATGGAGCCAAATTCGAGCTTTTCGGGCCAGCTCGAGCCGAGCCGATCCGGCCCCTGCCGGGCGTGAATCAAAAAGAAAAGAGGCCGGTGAGCGCTCGACGCAACTCACCGGCCCTTTCAGGAGGTGTTCAAGGTTTTGCGATCGGACAGCTTGGCCGAGCTGTCGAAGGCGGTGGTGTGGGCGTGTTAGATCGCTCCGAGGGGGTCGTCGTCCAAAATCGGCGGCCTGGAGTCTTGGGGGTTCTCGACCGGAGTGACCGAGGGCACGTGTGTCGAGGAGGATTGGGCCGTCGGGGCTTGCGGGAGACCGAGGGGCTGGCTTGCCGCGCCTGCTAGCGGTGCGGAACGATTGAGGAATCGAGCCATTCCCGCCGTGCCTGCCCAAGCGTCCAAATGGTCCGAATAGACCTGCAAAACGGCGCTTTCGGCCGGTTGGATGCGCGCCAGGTCGAGGCCGGCCTTGCCGCTTTTGCGCCAGCCGAATTCAGTCGGCGCAAGTACTTCGAGGCTTAGATCGCGCAGGGCACCGGCCGGAACGTCAAAGCTCAAAAGTCCACCGGCGGGCAGCATTACCTGGGATTGCGCCGTTCCGAAGTCATCGCTGAAAACCAGCAGGTAGGAATGGGCCGTGGGGTTTTCGGCTTGGAAGTGATTGCCTGTGACCGTGAGTACAGCCGGCGTTTCAAGTTTTGATAATCGGTCGTCTGCATCCGGCTGGGCCAGAAGAGGGGCTGCGACTAGGGCGCTTAGCAGGGCAACGTTCATAGGAGTGCCTCCAAAATGTGGGGGGATTCGGGGTACTGGGCTCTATCGGGCCGGGCCCGAAATCGCTTGAGTACCGCCACCGGAGGAGGCTTTCTGCTGCTCTGGGGGCTGCCAGGCCCGCCACGGGGATGATTTCGCCGAAGGTTCCGGCGCGCACTCGCCGGGCTGGCCGGGGCTATTCGCCGCGGGGGAAGCGAACCCGCTTTCGCACCCGTTCGCGAGCTAGGGCGTCGAGGTCGGGAGCGCTGCTTGGAGAGTGCTCGAGACCAGCTCCAAGGCCGCTTCCAAGTCGCTCCAGCCTTGGTGACCGTCGGCTGCGCATGCCGTTTGCATCAAGTCGCGCAACTGCTCGAGCGGAGTGGCCCTTTGTTCAGACCGGGATGCGGGCAGGGCGGCGGGCAAGTCTTCAAAATCAAGTTCCGTAGCTGCAACCAAGCGCAGCGGATGGCGCAGCAGCAGATCCAGACTTTCTAAGAGTCGTTTGCCCGCGTTCAACTCGCACTTGTTGCAAAGCTCTCTCAACTCTGCGTAGAGCTGACTGGAGATGCCGCCGGGCTCGCTCGGACTGCCTTCCGAGATCGATGGACTGGTCTCTTCGCCGACGGAGATCTCGCTTAGTACTGCGTGCAATTGACTGAGCTTGACGGGCTTACTCAAGTAATCGTCCATGCCCGCTTGCAAGCATTCTTCGCGGTCACCGCGCATGGCGCGCGCCGTCATGGCAATGATGGGAGTGTGGCGATTGCTGCCTTCCAACATGCGAATCTCTGCGGTCGCTTGGAAGCCGTTCATCACGGGCATTTCGCAATCCATCAAGACCAAGTCGAAGCGCTTGTGGATGATTTGGTCCACAGCCTTCGCCCCGTTTTCGGCAATCGTTGTTGTGCAACCCAACTTAGTGAGCATGTGCACGGCGACTTTGCGATTGACCGGGTTGTCTTCGGCCAATAGCACAGACAAGTTCAAGGGGCCGTAGTTGGGCGCCCGGTGCGTGTCCTTGTGCCCGCGCGGTTTTTGTGAATTGGATTGCAGCGCTCGCTCCATCGCCTCGATCAAGGCAGCATTGCTGCAGGGCTTGTTGACCAACGCTCGATAGCCCATCTCAATGTGCTGAGCATCCAAGCAGCGCTGATCGAACGGCGCGTGCCAAATGATCGCGGTGCCCGTGTCGCCGCACAGTTTTGCGGTCTTGCGCATTTGAGCCACCGAAAGGCTGTGCAGGTTTCCGCCCTCGATAAAAAGGTCAAAGGGTCGGCTTTCGCGGCGCGCACGATCGAGTTGCTCGCAGGCGGAGTGGGCTTCCGTGGCGATGGAGGTTTCGAGGCCCCACAGGCTCAAGGTGCGCGCCAAAAGAGTCACCCTGGCTTTGCTCGAATCCAGGCACAACGCTCGCAGGCCCTTGAAATGGCTGGGAATGCTCGGCGCCGTTTGTTGCGTTGATTCGGCCAATACGGCCGTAAACCAGAATGTGCTGCCCTCACCCCGGGTGCTGTTTACGCCGATCGAGCCGCCCATCAATTCGGAAACTTGGCGGCAGATGGCCAAGCCCAGCCCGGTCCCACCAAATTTGCGCGACGTGGTTCGCTCGGCTTGGGAGAAGGGCTGGAATAGCTTTTGTTGCGCTTCGGGGCTGATACCGATGCCGGTGTCGGTGACTTCAAAGCGCAGCATTCCGGGTGCATCGTCAACACCTACAACGCGCAGGGAAACTTCGCCGCGTCCGGTGAACTTGATCGAGTTGCCGATCAAGTTGAGCAGGATTTGGCGCAGCCTTGAGGGGTCGCCCAGGCGCGTGTCCGGGATGCTCTGATCGAGGTCGTAATAGAGTTCCAAGCCCTTTTCCTGGGCACTTTCGGCCAGGAGCTCGAAACTGTCTTCGATCGTCTTGCGCAGACTGAACTCGCACTCTTCCAACTCGAGTTTCCCGGCTTCAATCTTGGAGAAATCGAGAATGTCGTTAATCAAGATCAAGAGCGCGTCGGCCGAGCTGCGCACCGTTCTGCCGAACTCCCGTTGCTCGGGAGTCAGGTCTGTATCCATCAGTAGCTCTGTCATGCCCACGATGCCGTTCATGGGGGTGCGAATCTCATGACTCATGGCCGCCAAGAACGAACTCTTGCGACGGGCGGCTTCCTCGGCGGCAAGCTTGGCCTCCTGCAGTTCCTCCTGGGTTTGAATGTGGCTCGAAAGCTCCGCTTCGAATCCTTCCGTCACACGCAAGAGCTGCGACTGGCTCTCCGAAACTTCAGCTTGCAGGGCTTCCGTTTGGGTGCGCAGGGCGCGCGCTTTTTGACCCGCTTCGACGCGCAAGCGAATGAGCCATGTGAGCGCGCTACCGAGGGCAAAGGCTCCCAAAGTTCCCGCTTGAGGCAGGGAGGGGCCGTCCACTTGGCGATATTCGAAAGCGACCAATGAGGCGCCGACGAGGGTCAAGACGAGCACACTGAGGGGTTGCAGTATCCTGCGCTCTTGCTGGAAGGGTCGGGTGCCCGCAGCGGCCCGGCCCTCAGCTTGACTGACGTCTGCGGCGGCCTGGGAAGCGGAGTCTTGTTGGGGGGCTTGGCTTGCTCTCATCCATGGCGACCCGCTACTGCGTGGGGGCTAGCTCTTGTCGGATGGACAGGAGTGCAGTGGGGGCGCAGGCCCTCTTCGGAGTAGCCGAACTCCAAAGTTGAGCCCAGGGGCTATTCGCAGCTGCCGGCGTGGGGTTAGTCGCGACCCACAAGCCTGAAGGCCCCGACCCCGGCGGGGCCGGCCCGATCCAGTGCCAGGGCCCTGCGCGCCCTGTGTGCGGCCTCCGAGGGCCGGGCTCCAGCCAGTAGAGCGCGGTGAAACTGCTCGGAGAAGGTTCGAGCGTGGACGTCCTCCACCGGCCAAAGGGACGCCACCAGGTTGCGGGTTCCCGTTTCGAGAAAAGCCTGGGCCAAGCCCTGAATCCCCTCGGAATCCACCAGGCGACCGCCGGCCGTCTCGCAAGCCGATAGAACGACGAGTGGGGAAGGGCCGCCAAAGTCCAGCACGTCCTCGGCGCACAGCGACTTTCCGCCCGGAAGTTCGAGCCCAAGCGGGGCCAGTCGGCTCGCCGCCGATCCGCAACCCCATGTCAAGTGGGTGGCGAAGTGCAGGGCGCGGCCCGATTGAAGATGCCACCTCGGTGACTGGGTTTGATCCATGCGTTGCGCGCTCGGACGCAAATTCAAAATGGCATCAATCTCCATGCGCGCCGCAGGCAAATCGCCGCGCGGGCTGGATTGTGGCGGGCCGCACAGGGACCAGGGTCCGAACTCAGCGGGAGTCGCACCGGGTTCATTGTCGGGGAATCCGGGCAAGCAAACCGGAACAACCTCGGGCAGGATGCTGCTCAAGATCAATTCAACCGGCATGGGCTCGAGCGGACCGTGCAACATCAAGAGCAAGCGAGCGTTTTGCATTTCGCCCGCTTCGGCTTCCAGTCGTGTGCGCAAGGCAGTGGGGAAAAGCACCGCGGCTATTTCCGCTTGCAGGCGCTCGACTTGCTCGATGTCGCCGGCTTGGGACGCATCGCGCAGCCGGCGACCGGCTTCGAGCATGGCTTGCCTGCCGTGTTCGAAGCGCTGCACCTCAGCTCGGCCGCTCGCATCAACGCGCACGACCAAACCGAAGTCCGGACCCACCGTCCAACTCAGCAAACCCAAATCAAAGGCACCGGACCATTGGAGGAGTCCGGCTCTGTCTACGGCGGCGCCCGTACGCAACCGATTGGACTGTGCGCTTTCCAGCAAGGTCGCCGCTTCCAAGGGCCTGCCGAGTTCCGCTTGGGCTTGCGCCATTAGGGCCACTGCGTGCAGTCCAATCCACTCACCGATGGTGTTCTCGTCTTCGTAGCCGCTGAATCTTCGGCGTTGGGCGCGTGCCAAGCCGAGGGCGGCACCCAATTCGCGTGCGGCTGCATCGGGTTGGTGATGCGCAAGGAAGGCCTCACCCAAAAGTGCGTGGCCCATGACGCGGGCTTGGCTCGGAAAGGCCTCCAAAGCGCGGTTTCCAAGCGATTCAATGACAGCGCCGGGATCGTCATTGGCCAAGCTCCAACTCGCTTCGGCCAGGCTGGACAGGGGGGAGTCGCCGCGTTCTTGCAACCAATCAAAGTGCTCTCGAGCCGCCACTCGGTCGCCTTCGCGCAGGGCTGCACTGCCCGTCAACAGGTGCCAATCGAATTCACCCGGTGCACCTTGGGCGGGTGCGTTGCGCTCGAGCGTTTGACGGGCGCCGTGGGGATCGTCGCGATGCAACACCAAGGCCGAGTGATCGCGTAGGAGCGGCCAGCATTCACCCGGGTTGCGCCAGCTGGCCAAGGAGTTCAACAATCTCGACTGCTCAGCAGTACTACCCGCTTCGCGTGCCAAGTCAACCATGGCCAGGGTCGCACGTTCGCGCCATTCATCGCGGCCCAATTGTCCGGCCTCCCTTAGGCAGCGCGTAAGTGATTCACGCGCGGCCGCTGGTTCGCCCATGATGCGTTGCAAGTGCCCGAGCACCCAAAGCGGCTCCAATTGGGGATTGCGCAATCCCGCTTGCTCGAACAGTTCGAGGCTTTGACTGGCCTCAAGCTTTGCGCGCGCCAGTTCGCTCGACTGCAATGGACCGGGAGTGCGCGCCTCCAGTCTCAGCCAGGCACCCAAGGAGAGTGCGCGCGCAGCGGGCGTGTAATCCGCCTCGGCTCGCGCCGTTTGGGCTAAGTATTCGAGTTCAATCAGCACGTCTTCACGCAAATTGAGCCATTCCATGCCCTCGGTTCCGTCGCGCCCGGCGTCGCGCACGCGTCCGTAGAGCGCGCGAAACTGATCTTCTCGCTCTAGGCCGATACGTCGCTCGGTGGGGCTCAGTCCGGCGTAGAACTCGGCGACCTGCGGGACATCGCAGCGACCGTATTGGGCGCACATTCTTTCCGCGACAGCAAAGAGCGGCGCAACGGAGTCGTCTGCTCCATTGCGAACTTTGTTCAAGAGCGCGAGGAACTCGCCCGAATCGCGTTCGAGTGTGGAAGCCGGATTGCGGGCTTCGAGCTTGTCGCTCGCTTGCGCGCCGGTCGCAGCCTCGGCATCAACGCCCCGAGCGCTCGGATCCCGGGCGAAGCTTGGGTACCCCAGCAGCAAGGTTGCCGCCATCCATATCGGCAACCATGGCCGATTCCATCGCCGACTCGCGCACTGAGGAACACGCATCGCTTCTCCGCGCAAGCTGGCCGGCGCCCCGAATTGGACCGCCATTCGACCGTTTGGGCGCGGCGGCCTCATCAGGGGCTCTTGAAGCTTTGGAGGTAAGCATCGCGCTCGGAGGATTGCGGCAATTGCCGAGCGAAGGCACGGGCGTCGCTAATGAACCCGCGTTCGTGCAGCAAAAGCAAACTGCGCTCGCTGTTTGCGGGTGGCTTCAGTTGGGAGAGCATTGCAAGTTGGTCCAGCAATTCCGCATCCTCAACCAACTCGATATCGCGGGCTCCTAAGCGCTGATCCAATCCATGGATAACGGCCCACAATTCCCAGGTGTAATGACCGGCTCCCAGGCTTTCGTTACTAACGAATGCAGGGGCCTCGGACTCGTGCTCCCAAACCACTTGGCCCGTATCAAAGGCGCCGCCGGAGTGCTTGCGCAATTGAATGCGATAGGTTTGCGCACCTTCCTGCGGGCTCCACTCAAACTTGATCGGATGCGTGGTGCGAGCGGGAGCTGTGTCCAGCAGGATGCGGCCGCGGGGGTGAAGTAGCGGGCTTTCTTGATCGCCGCGCATGATGGCGGCCACAGGGAATTTGTGCGTCAACAACTCTGCGCCGGCATTGGTCGCAGAATCTTGCAATGCAACGATGGCGACAATCGCAGCGGCTGCAGCTGCTGCGACCAGGCCTTGCATGAGCTTGCCGCGCTTGGAACTGCCCGGGCCCATGAGCAGTGGATCGGCGTCGGAATCTGAGGAGTGAGTCGCGGAAGAGTACGCAGTAGGAATTGCAGCTTCTTTGGAGTCGGTAGCCGTGCCGGGGGAAGCGGGTGGAGCGGTCGCAGTCTTGCGCAGGGCGTCCGCTTCTGCATCCTCTTCGCGGTCGGCGCTCCAGGCGGAGGGCACCGGTAAATCCAATAATTGAACCAGCTCGCGGCAGTCGCGGCAGCTGGCGAGGTGGGCTTCTATTTGAAGTCGATGGGCGGCACTTTGGCGCACGTGGCCGAGGCGGTCTTGGCCGGGGACGCGGGCAAAGTCGTAGAGCTCCTCGGCCTTGGGGCAATTGCCGTTCCGGCGAGTGGATTCCGCCGGGCCGCTGAAATAGTCGTCAAGTTCGAGTCGAACCTTCCACAGCGGGGCACAGGCCGAGCAGCTGCGCGAATGCGCTTCCAGCTCCCGGCGGATGACTTCCGTGAAATCTTCCTCCCCGATCAGGGCTTGGTGGAGCTCGGGACGGGTGCAGGCGTCCGCGGGGCGACTTTGGTTCATGGCTTGGCCGTTCATTCCTAATTCCTCACCCGATACTCCGCAGGGAAACTGTCGGGAAGGGGAGAATTGCGCTCCTTTTCTGAGCTCTGCTGCGAGACCGGGCCCAGGGGGCTGCTGGTGGGAATATTCGTCGCTCTGACCAGCGCTATCGGCAGCCTCAAATTGAACCGTTTGCGGCTCATCATTGACGCTACAAAAGTCGGCCCCAAAAAGGGTGATCGGATCGGCTCGCTGGGCTCGGAATTTACACGCTTCGAGACGGGCGTCGCAGCTCGCCGCATCGATTCAACATTCCGCATTCCTACGACAAGCTTCATTCGACTAGCTCGGTGTCGGTAGCACGGCTGAGGATACGACTGCGCAAAAGTTGCTGCGCGCGCTTGAGTCGATACTTGACTGATTCCAGGGATTGGCCGCGTATGGAGGCGATTTCGACCAGCGTCAGTTCTTCAATGTGGCGCAGGCGCAGCAGTTCGGACTCCTCGGATTCCAACTCTTCCAACGACGCGCGAACCAACTCGCCAACTTCACTGAAGCCCGCATGATCGGCGGGGCCGCGGCCCGGATCGATCGGATCGGGGATCGGCTCCGAACTCGTTTGGGTGGGCGGCCTGCGACCCGCATTCTCGCGCCGCTTCAAGTCGACGCAGCGGCACCAGGTGACCCGATAAAGCCAGGTCCCAAGCGAGCCTCGCTCAGCTTGAAAACTGTCTCGCCTGAGACGTTCCAGGAGGTAGGCGAAGAGGTCCTGAAATAGGTCTTCGCGCGCCCCGGCTTCGGTGGCGAATTGGCTGATGCAGTGCTGCATGAGGGTGCGATAGCGCCGCAGGAACTCCTGCACGGCCTCCTCGCGGCTAGTCAGCAATCCAGCTACTAGGGCCTCGTCATCCACTCCATTGCCTCGGGCACGGGGGGCGCCGGGCCCGGATTGGGCCGGCAAGCTGCTCTGCGGGCCCTTGCGGTCCGCAGGCGCTGAATCTCGTGCTTTGGGCCTGATACTCATGGGTGGGCGCTGCCAGGGCAAGCGGGGCCCGGGTACCGGTACCCTAACTTCCCTTTATAGGGAGATCGTAGGCATCTTCCTGGGCAAAGGGGCCGCTATACTGCTTGCCCCTTTTTCTACCCTGGGCGGTTCGTGTGGCTGGAGGTGCACTCTCCAGGTTGCTCGGAGGCCGCAGGGGGAGACCGGCCACGATCCCGCGGTGGGAGATGGTCGGGGGCAAGGCGAGCGCAAAATCCGAGCTCCATGCCTTGGCAAGGGCCCTATTCCAGGGAAATCGATCGATTGGATTTGAACCAGGAGTTGTCTTGAAAGAGGTCGTCATCGTCAGCGCTTGCCGCACTCCGATTGGAAAGTTCCAAGGGGGCCTCAGCGGTTTTCGGGCGCCCGAATTGGGAGCATTCGCGATCAAGGAGGCACTTGAGCGAGCATCGGTTTCTGCGGACGCCGTTGAGGAAGTGCTCATGGGCAATGTCTTGCAAGCCGGCTTGGGACAAAACCCCGCTCGTCAAGCGGCGCGCGCAGCAGGCGTTCCGGACGCCGTCGGCTCCTTCACCATTAATAAGGTCTGTGGGTCCGGACTCAAAGCGGTGATGCTCGGTGCCCAAGCGATCAAAGCGGGCGATTTGGATGTGGCTGTTTGCGGTGGAATGGAAAGCATGACCAATGCTCCCTACCTCGTGCCTTCGGCGCGCAACGGAGCCCGGTTGGGGCACTCGCAACTGATCGACTCCATGGTTGGCGACGGCTTGTGGGATGTGAGCAACGACTTTCACATGGGCATCACCGGCGAAATGGCGGCCGACAAGCACGGGATTTCCCGCGCGGCCCAGGACGAATTTGCCGCCCAAAGCCACGCGCGAGCTGCAGACGCAACGGAAGCGGGCCGTTTTGATACGGAGAAGTTCAGCATTCAAGTTCCCCAACGGCGCGGGGATGCGATCACCTTTCAAACCGACGAAACCATTCGCGCCGGGCTCACGGCCGAAAGCATCGGCGGCATGCGCCCGGCCTTCAAGAAAGACGGGACGGTAACGGCCGCCAACGCATCTGCGATTAATGACGGCGCCGCCGCATTGGTAGTGATGAGCGCCGAGCGCGCGGCGGAGTTGGGTTGCAAGCCCCTGGCCAAGGTACTCGGTTACGCGACGGGAGGGTTGGCTCCCGAGTGGGTCATGATGGCTCCGGAGGTTTCGATCCGAAAGCTCGCAGAGAAGTTGGGTCGCAAGGCCACGGATTTCGACTTGCATGAGATCAACGAGGCCTTTTCATCAGCCGCCTGCGCCTTGACGCAGGTGCTCGACCTCGACCCGGCAAAGATCAACGTCAACGGCGGCGCAGTCGCCTTGGGGCACCCGATCGGTGCTTCCGGCGCACGGATCTTGGTGACGTTGTTGCACGCCATGCAGCAGCGCGATGTAGCGACCGGCATGGCTTCGCTTTGCCTGGGCGGCGGAAACGCGGTTTCCCTGGCCGTGGAGAGGCTTTAGAGATGTCAGCTTATTTTGACCGCATCGCCGTTATCGGCGCCGGCACCATGGGCAACGGCATTGCCCAAACGTTCGCATCCGCGGGCACTGAGGTCGCTTTGGTGGACGTCAACGCCGAAGCACTCGATCGAGGCGTCAACGCGATTCAAAAAAGCCTCGCCCGCTTCGTTAAGAAAGAGAAGCTCGACCAAGCCGGCGCGGACGAAATTTTGGCGCGGATCGCGCCCTCGACGCGCATTGAAGATGTCGGTGATGCGGCTTTGGTCGTCGAAGCTGTGGTGGAGCGCGCGGACATCAAGCGCGACATCTTTGCCAAACTCGACCAAGTGACGCCGGGCACTTCGATCTTAGCTTCCAACACGTCGTCGATTTCCATTACCGAAATCGCAGCCAGCACCGGGCGCGCCGATCGAGTTATCGGCATGCACTTCATGAATCCGGTGCCGCTGATGAAGTTGGTCGAATTGATTCGAGGTCAGGAGACTTCGGACGAGACCATGCGCATCGTTCACGAGTGCACGGAATCCCTGGGCAAAGTTCCGGTGGAAGCCAACGATTATCCCGGCTTCGTTTCCAATCGTGTGCTGATGCCGATGATCAATGAGGCTGTGTTTTGCCTCATGGAGGGAGTGGCCGAGAAAGAAGCGATCGACACGGTCATGAAGCTCGGCATGAACCACCCCATGGGCCCCTTGAGCCTGGCCGATTTGATCGGACTGGATGTTTGCT
>JAJDES010000592.1 GCA_029259675.1 Planctomycetota bacterium | reverse complement strand
GCCTTCAAGCGGCCCGACGTGTTCATGTAGGCGATGGTGGTCAAATCGTCGCCGTAGCGTTCGATCAATTGATCGGCGACGGGCAAGACCATCCAATCCTTGGCCAGCATCTCCATCGTGCAGCCGGCCTTGGGATTGGTGATCCACACGTCTTGGTCGTCGTTGGCCAAGAGCGCCACGGCTTCGGCCATGAAGTGCACGGCCGATTCGACAATGACCTTCTTCTCCGGTTGGCGGTAGGCCTGCAAAGCCAGGAGGTAGCTGTCGGAAACGGAGCCGCCGAAGTGTTCGACGAGCTTGACGATCTCGCCGCCCATGTAGAAGTGGGCCAGGAGCAGCAGCGAATCCCCGAAGTGCTTTTGGGCCGGCACGACATAGCGCTCAAGCCAAGGCAAGACGCTCTGGGCCGTTCGATCGGGCAGGGCCGCGAACTCTTCGGCGTAGGGGCGAAACTCATCCTGATACCAATCCAAGGGCAGCTCGGTCTGGCACAGGGGGATTTCGGGCCGCAGGCGCATCCCCGTCGGGCTCAAGCCGTGCTGAGTGCCTCGGGACTCCGAACGGACGTGTGCGGAGCTTTGGTCGGGGGAAATCGATTTGGACTGCATCGCAGGAGCATAGCAAGGGTGACGCCGTCTCGGATCGGAACGCAAAAAACGCTCTGTATTCGGACCGTTCCGAGTGCAGGGGATGTCGTGCGGATGCCGGAGCTAGGCCGCATGGAGGTGCTCCTTTGTCCTCGGAGTCCAAGGCTCTCCGGGATGCTTGGAACAACAAAAAGCGTCCCGAATGCTCTGCAACACGCGCTTTGTTTCAGGCCGAGACAGCAAAGTCAGGCCGGCTACCGCATCCATTCGATGGACGCATTCACTTTGTTCGCGCACCGCAACAAGCACCGCTCCAATAAGAGTTTGGGGTGCGCGTTCAACTCATCGACAAAAGGAATTCCTTTTTGCCCCGCATGATTCGAGCCACAGGTAAGCTTGAACAAGAAGAGGGAGTGCGACGGGTCGCCACGGATTGTCTGAGGATTCGACGACCGGCCAGCGAGATGTTCTTTTTTTCGAGCCCAAGCGATCGGCCCCGTGGAAAGGGCCGCTAGCCATTGGGTTCACGCCTGGTGTTCCCATCAACGGCGCAATGTGCCCAACCCCCTTTACACCATGGGTGTCGTACCAAATGAGCCCGGCCCAGCTGCCGGCCGTCCAGTAAGTCGCGATCCAAACGGCGAGGTCCTCGTTTTCATCTACGGATCTCACTTGCGCGGTGAAACCAATCACGCCCTGATTGGACACGCGCGCTTCCTAGCCGAGGTGCGCACTTCACGCGCCTATGAGTTGGTTGACATGGGCGGTTTCCCGGCCCTCGTGAACGGTACCGATCGTTCCACCGTCGTGGGCGAAGTCTACGGCGTGGACCCCTCGACGCTTTTGATGATGGACGAGCAGGAGGATCATCCCGTCTTTTATCGCCGCCAACGGATCGAAATCGATTTGACCGGCGAAGCCACGGGAGTGCTTCAGGGGCGCGAAGTTGTCGCCTATGTGTTGCCGGAGAAAAAAGCGGCCAATTATCCGCGCATCGCCTCCGGCGATTGGCGCTTGCGAGCGAGCGCCGGTCCTTCAAGCGCGGCTTCCTGAACTAAGCTACAGCTCTGGGCTAAGTTCGACTGCGGATGGCGAGCGCCGTCCATGTCCGCATGCGGGTATCCGTTTGCGGGCATCCGTTTGTGGATGTCCATTGGATGACGGCCACCCGAAAACGCTTACGTGTCGATGCTTCCAACCTATTCCGGCTAGCTGGCGCCGCGCCCGGTTTGTTACTCGTCTAAAACCGAAGCTGCTAGCTCGAAGATTTGCGCCTGGGCGGCATCCAACCGATTGAGTTCGGTGATGGTGCGTTGCAGCTTTCCGTCCCGGAACCAGATCAGTCCGCGCGCTTCACCCTGGGCTGGGGCTTTTGGGTCGCGTTGATTGTCCGGCACGGGGGAAAAGGTGGATGTCAGCACTTTGAATCGATCGAGTTCGATCCTTCGTAGCGCCCGATCCCTGTCGAGCTCGAATTCGGTGTTTGCCGGACCCAAACGGGCCAGGCCCGCGCTGCGTGCACTGCGAACGGAGCGCAGCATGCCGCGATCCAATATCTGCGTGCGTTCCACCAATTGTCCATCCAGCCATGATTCCAGGCGCAGGACCAAGTCGACCGGCAAGACGCGCAATTGATGGGGCGCGACGGGCGAGCGATTGTTGCCTTGGACTTGGATCGTCCACGCTCCGGGATCGAAACCGGAAAGGCGCGCGCGTCCCTTATAGCTGGTCAAAACTTGCGCGGCGAATCCGGCCCGGGGACCGAAGCTGCAGGGCCAGAGCTCCACCGAGCGTTCCAGGCTTTGCATCTCAAAGCCCACCAGGCTCAGTCCGCTTTGGGGATGGTGCCCTTCGACCCAGAGTTCGAGCACTTGATCCGCGCGAATGATGTTCGGGCCGCGAACAAACTGAATGTAGGTTTCGATTCCCTGCCTGTCTTCACAGGCGGGATCTATCTGAAGGCTGGGCAAGCTGCCGCTTTGAAAGGGCCCGAGCTGATTCAGATCAACCAAGCGCGAAGTTCCGTCGCGGCAGGAGAGCCGCAGGCGCTGTCGCAAGCCGAGCGAGCAATCCACTTCTTCGATAACGGCCGCAGCGGCTCCGCGCCACAATTTGCCCTTCGGCGTTGCCTCGAGCCAGCGGCCTTCGATTTCGATCGACTCGCCACTGAGCGTGAGCGGGCTGCGGCTGCCCTCTTCGTAGATATAGAACAGGGGCCGACGGGAGCGCTGGTGGGTCAGGATTTGGATCACCGTGCGACCGTCGGGAGTGATCACCAGTTCCGAATCGAAGCCGGCGGTGCGCACGGGCTGGGACCAAATCGGTGTCGGCTCGCCCTCGAAATATTCGTTCACGACCAACTCGTGTCGCGCCAGCGCGGGATCGACTCGCTCCTGGCCGGGCATGGGGCGCATGCCGCCGACGTAGGTCACACGATCGTCTCCGGCGGCTGCCGAGTCTCTTACTTGCGCGTCCCCGTTGGCAGCTATTTGAGCGCAGGCGATCAGACTGAGTGCGGCGAATGGCGCTGCACCCAGTTTGGAGTTGCGCCGCTTTGCTGAAGCTTTGCTGCGAAGGCGAGTCCAGCTAATGGCGGCGTGCATAAAACTTCGCGCCCTAGGAATCGGCCAAGAAGGGGTAACGCCAGTCGGTGGGCGGAACGAAAGTTTCCTTAATTGTGCGCGGCGAGACCCAGCGCATGAGGTTCAAGATCGAACCCGCCTTGTCGTTCGTGCCCGAGGCGCGCGAACCACCGAAGGGTTGCTGGCCAACGACGGCGCCCGTGGGCTTGTCATTGATATAGAAGTTGCCCGCGCTGTAGCGCAGGGCTTCCATGGCGGTTCGAATGGCCTTGCGGTCCTTTCCGAGGATGGCGCCCGTAAGTGCGTATTCGGAGGTTTGGTCGCAAAGGGTCAAGGTCTCTTCGAACTTGTTGTCGTCGTAAACGAACACGGTGAGCACCGGTCCGAAGAGTTCCGTGGACATGGTGTCGTAGCTCGGATTGGTGGTTTCGATCACGGTCGGTTGCACAAAGTAACCCACGGAATCGTCACATTCTCCGCCCAGGACGACTTCGGCATCGCCGGCTTTGCGCGCCGCTTCGATGGCATCCTTTTGCTTTTTGAAGGAGTTCTTATCGATCACCGCACCCATGAAGTTCTTGAAGTCGCAAACATCGCCCATTTGGACTTCGCTGAGCATGGTTGCGAGCCTGTCTTTGACGTCGGCCCAAAGGCTCTTGGGAATGTACGCGCGACTGGCTGCGGAACACTTTTGGCCCTGGAACTCAAAGGCGCCGCGCAACAGGGCCACGGCCAAGCTTTGGGGTTCGGCCGAAGCGTGGGCGAAGACAAAGTCCTTGCCGCCGGTTTCACCCACAATGCGCGGGTACTGTCCGTACTTGGGCAGGTTGTCCGCCGCCGTTTTCCAAATGCCGCGGAAAACTTCCGTGGAGCCGGTGAAGTGCACCCCGCCGAAGCGCGCGTCGGCCATGACCGGATCGCCGACTTGCGCGCCGCGTCCGGGTAGGAAGTTGATCACGCCGTCCGGCAAGCCGGCTTCGGCGAAGAGTTTCATCAAGTAGTAGTTCGAGTGAACGGAAGTGGAGGCGGGCTTCCACAAACTCGTGTTGCCCATCAGGGCCGGTGCCGCGGGCAAGTTGCCGGCGATGGATGTGAAGTTGAACGGTGTGATGGCGAACACGAAGCCATCCAGGGGCCGGTGCTCGAGCCGGTTCCAGCAACCGGGGCTGGACTCGGGCTGCTCCGTGTAAAGCTGCTCGGCGTAGGCGGCGTTGAAGCGAAAGAAGTCGATCAACTCGCACGCTGCGTCGATTTCCGCCTGGTGCACGGTCTTCGACTGACCGAGCATGGTTGAGGCGTTCACGGTGTCGCGGTAGGGGCCGGCCAAGAGCTCAGCGGCGCGCAGGAATACTGCGGCGCGATCTTCCCAGGGCATTGCGGCCCAGTCCTTCTTGGCGCGTGTCGCCGCATCGGCCGCCTGCGCGACTTCCTTCGGTCCCGCCTGGTGGTAGACACCCAAGGAATGTCCGTGGTCGTGGGGCATGACCATCGGCGCGGTGTTGCCCGTGCGAACTTCCTTGCCGTCGATGATCAGCGGTACTTCGATCTCTTCGCCGGCTTGACGCTTGAGTTCGGTCTTGACGCTGGCGCGCTCCGGGCTGCCGGGCGCGTAGGCGCGTACGGGTTCGTTGATCGGGCGAGGGGTATTGAAGGTGCCGTGGCTCATGAAACTGGGGGGCTTTGGGGAGTTGCGTTGGCGGGCAGATTAGCCCGCAAGGGCTCCAAGATCACGATTGCGCCGCCCCAATCGCGCTTGGTCCCCGGCGAATCGGCGCATGGGGCTCCCAGGCGCACCGCAGCGGGTGTGAACTGACTATGTTCCGTGGTGTTATGCGTCAGGATTCGGGCGCTCGAGTGGCTGGATGCCCTGCTGAGCAGCGGGGAAGGGCGCTTCGAGTGGAATCGGACAGACGGGGCCCATTCGGAGGGCCTGCTCGAGTTGGGCATCGATGCAAGTTGATTGCCTAGAAGCGCTTGTGCGTCTTCCCAGCGCAACGAACACCACGCAAGTTAGTCAGTTTGCTTTGGGGGCGGGAGGGGATTCGCGTGACGATTCTGGGGCTTGTGCTGCGCGCCCCCGAAGCGGAGGCCGTCCTCCGCATCCACGGGGCGCCGGTGCCGGGAGCCGATGCAATTCGGCTTTTCCCGGTCCGCAGCGGGCGGCGAATCGTTTCGGGGCTTTCCCGTCGGCGGCGGGGCCCGCATGATGGTGCCCCCAAACGGATTTCACTCGACCATGCCCGAAACTTCGCCCCAAACACGACCTTTCCTCGAACAGCTTCTGCATGCGCGTCTCGATCAAGAAGCGCGGAGTTGGTTGGAGGAGGCTTGCCGGGAAATTGCGGACGGTGCCGACGACAACCGCTTTTGTCAGTTGCTTTCCCTGGCATCGCGCCACATTTCGGCCCATCCGCTGGCGCCTTCCCATGCAGATTGCGCGCAGGCTGCAGATTTGCTCCCCGGCTTCACTCCCGAGCGCTGGGACCAGCGCGAGACCGCGCGCGTGATTTTGGTTCTCAGCCGTTCGGACTTGGAGCGGAAGAGTTGCGCAGGGGCCATTGAAGAGGCCTTTCGCTATGCGGACGAGGGCGAAAGTCGCGCGCTGTATCGCAGCTTGGCGCACTTGCCCAAAGCACAGCGTTTTTTACGTCGGGCCGAGGAGGGTTGTCGCACCAATATGACTTCGGTCTTCGAGGCGAACGTGTGCGACACGCCCTACCCGGCGCTCTACTTTGATTCGGTGGCGTGGAACCAATGCCTGATCAAGTGTGTGTTCATCGGTGCACCGCTGTGGCGCATTTGGGATGTCGATCGCAAGCTTTCCTCCGAATTGACTCGCATGGCGCTTGATTTGATTGATGAGCGACGCAGCGCAGGTCGAGCGGTGCAGCCGGAGCTGTGGATGTGCATCGGAACTGAGGGCGGCGAGCGGGCCGATCAGTCCATTGCGCAGGAATTGCGGGATGGTTCCGCCGCGGGTCGCGCGGCCGCCCTGCTCGCCATGGCGCGCAGGGGAGCATCCGCTCGCGTGGCCGAGCTGGTCGAGAACGAAGGGGATGTCCTGGTGCGCGCCATCGCCGACGGGATTGCCCGGGGGCGCTTTTCCAGTGAAAGCTTTGCTCCCCTGCGACAGGAGGCCTGAGGCTTTGCGGCCGAGCTGTTACCCTGCCGCGTGTACGGTCGCCCGCAGGTGCCGGCCGCTTTCCAAATGGCCCTCCTCTTGACGCGCCACTGACGGACCTCAATGGCCTTGGAGCCAGGGTTTGATTGGGGGTCTGATTGTCTTCTCCGAATACTTGGGCCCAGGCCCCTACGAGCAGCATGCGATTTTTTGATCCCCACATTCACGTAACGAGCCGCAGCACTGACGATTACGAAGCCATGGCTGCGGCGGGCATCCGGGCCATTGTGGAACCGGCTTTTTGGCTGGGTCAAGCGCGCACGAACGTGGGCAGTTTCGTGGACTACTTTTCGAGCTTGCTCGGTTGGGAGCGCTTTCGGGCCAGCCAATTCGGAATTGCCCACTACTGCGCCATCGGACTCAATTCCAAGGAGGCGAACAACGAGGGCCTGGCCAAGGACGTGCTCGAAATACTGCCGCGCTTCGCCCTGAAGGAGGGCGTCGTGGCGATCGGTGAAATCGGCTATGACGAAATCACGGCGGCGGAGGAGCGCGCCTACGAATGGCAGCTCGACTTTGCGGCCAAGAACCAAATGCCGGTCATGGTGCATTCGCCGCACAGGGACAAGAAGCGTGGCATCCAGCGCTCCTTGGATGTCGCCAAGAACCAGGGCGTGCCGATGGAGATGCTTGTGATCGACCACAACAATGAAGAGACGGTCGAAGACACATTGAATGCCGGCGCCTGGGCCGCCTTCACGATTTACCCGCACACCAAAATGGGTAGCGAGCGCATGGTCGAGCTTGTGCGTCAGTACGGACCCGAGCGCATCATCGTCGACAGCTCAGCGGACTGGGGCGTCAGCGATCCCTTGTCGGTGCCCAAGACGGCGGCGCTCATGCTCGAACGTGGAATTTCGCCCGAGGCGGTTGAGTTGGTCACCTGGCAAAACGCCCTCGATGCCTACGCGCAATCGGGGCAAATTGATCGCGAAGCGCTGTTGGCCAAACCCGTTATCGATCAATCTCAATTGTTCGGGGACAACTCGGTGTTGCGCGGGCAAACCCCCAGAATTGATACCGAAGTGCCCAATTGAGCGTGGGGCGCCGGCCGATTCGTCCCTCAGGTAGAGAGTGAATCCTGGGGATCGGGGTTCACGGACTTTTCACCATCGTCCAAGTGGAAGAGTTCGAGCGCATTGCGATTGAAGATCCATTCGCGACTCTCGGCCGAAACTCCGCAGGCACCGAGGGCCTCGCGCTGCAGCGTGACGCTTTCGGCCCGCCAGCCGCGCGGGAAAACGCTCGAGCCCGAACCGAAGAGGATGCGACGGGCTCCGAATACGTGCAGCACGCGCTCGAAAACATCGGCGAGTGAAAGTTGTTCCGCTTGGGTTTGAAGCCACTCGTTGCAGGAGGAACTGTCCACGCGCAGGTTCTTGCACAGGCTCCCGGCCATCAGGGTTTCGCGCAAAAAACCTCCGCCGAAACTCGGTATGACGAATCGAATGCGCTCAAAGCGACCGGCGGCGGGAACCAGGTGCAGCGGGTTGGAAAGTTCGACGTCGAAACTGGTGGGCAGGTCAAAGGCCTTGAACAGTTGCAAGTCCATCAAGCCCGAGTGCACGACGCAGATGGCATTCAATTCGTGCATGACCTTCAGCACCGGCTCGATGCGCGGGTCGCGCATGGAGTAGCCGTGCACCGAGGGGTACAGGAGCAAGCCGGCAAAGCCGCGGCCTTGGATCAGATCGAGCACGGTTTGGGCCGCGTCTTCGAGCAGCGGATTGATCGGCGCAAAGGGCAGCATGCGTCCCTTGAAGAGCGAAGCCGCTTGTTCCAACTCCGGAGCCTCCTCAACCGACCCGAAGCTTCCGAAGTGACTAACGGCGAAGCGGTCGAATTCAGTGTTCCAGCGCTCGACGTGATCCTCCAGCCGGCCGCTGGGAATTTCGACTCCGCGATCGCGCACCTCCTGGAACTTGTCTTGCAGATCTCCGTTGAGGGGCGAATGTCCGGCGAGGGACTCGAAATGCTTGTAGGAAGCAAAGCGGGTGTTGAAATCGATCACGTTGAAAACTCCATGGATTCGGGACCCTTCAACATCGGCAGGATCGAGGGCCGAGATGGCCCCAAATGCTCATCGCTGAGGAAAAGTGGGTCCGTGGGGGAGTTTGGCCGCTGGAGTCGCTTAGGACGGCATTGGGGGCGGCCCGGCATGGCCAGTGGTTCCGCATTTTCGAGGGCCCAGCGTTGCCTGGGGAAAAGCCTTCCCACCAATGGTGCACCCGCATCCATTTGAGAATCGCGTGCCGAGTGGTCCGAGCTCACCCAGGGGACTCGTTTGAGCCAGGTTGTGGTCGGGCCAGGCTGGGATCAGTCTTCGCGCATGGAGCGCCACAGACCGTGCAAGCGCTGTTTCAACCCGAGCACGTGGAAAGGCAGGCCGCGCGTGCCGTAGAGATCCAACCCGCCCTTGACCGGATCGCGCTGCAGGGCTTGGCGCAATATGCGCTCGGGCGCCATGGGAAAGGGAGCCGTGGTGGCCTTGCCGATTGAAAAGCCGGCGCGATCGAGCAAGTCCAGGAGTTCCATGGGCTCGGCGCCGCGCAGCGCATAGGGCCAAAACTCCATCAGCAGCGCCAGCTCCGGGCTGCTGGCCAATAGTCGTTTGGCGCCCTGCAGCGCCAGCCATTCGGATCCCGGTGTGTCGATTTTGAGCACGCGTATCGGGCCCGCGACCAAGTAGTCGACGGCGACGACATCGATCTTCAAACTTTCGACCGAGCCCATGTCCTGCGGCGCACTTTCGTCGAAGACGCGATTGTCGCCGCGATTTTCACCGGCCAAGGCGATTTCGGCCTGCCCCTTTTCGGCGCCCGCTGCACAGGCGTGAACAATGCCCTTGCCGCTGCCGACAGCCATGGCGCGTTCGACATTGCGACGCGCAACTTCGGCTATGCCGGGGACGGCTTCAAAGGCGTGCACCTCCGCGCCCGCCAACACGGCTTGAACGGCGAACCAACCGATGTTGGCGCCCAGATCCACGACGCGCGCGCCGGGCCTGAGATGAGCTCGAAATAGGGCGGTTTCGTGGTCTTCCCAGGTGCCGCCGGCGATGCTCGGGCCAATGATCGAATCGTTGGCCAGTACTTCGAACTCCATGCCCAA
>JAJDES010000591.1 GCA_029259675.1 Planctomycetota bacterium | reverse complement strand
CCCCTCAACCGTTCTCAGTCCGCGGGAATTTCATGCCAGGTTGGAATGGCATGTCGGAACCTGGCGGGCCCCTGGTCCACCGCCCCCGGCTCCCCTCGGGGCACCGGGCGGGCCTGCAACCGATCTGGAGCTGAGGGGCGCCCTCAGCTCCGCCACAGACCGGTGGCCGGGCACCCACCGGGCGCCAGAAGTACAGGCACCCATGAGGCGCGAGAGCTCCCGTGCCCTGCACGCAAGCTCTCGCGTTGAATTCGAGACGACTCCATTGGAGCTTTGCAGACTCGTTTCCGAGTGACCGCCAACCCCTAGGCTGCACGCGACCCCAAGGTCGCGGCCGCAGCCCACCGATGCCGTGACTTAGTCCTCGGTCGGTGCCGGCGCAGGTGCGCCGATATCGACGATATCGTCGTCATCATCATCGTCACTGGGCTCATCGACGCCTTGGGCCTCGCTGACCACCGCCACCTGCGTTTCGGCGGGAGTGACCAAGCTGATGCCTTCGGGCAAGACCAGCTCGCCGGCGGTCAAGGGGTGCCCGAGCGACATCTGGCCGACCAAAACCTCGATCGAGTCGGGGATCAGCGACGGGATGCAGCGAACGTGCAGGTGCGTGGTCAAGTGCGTCAAAATTCCGTCCTTGGGCGTGCCTGTGAATTCGAGCTCGATTTCCGACTCGATTTCGACACCGCGCACGACGCGCATGAATTCAACGTGGTTGAGCTCATCACCCATGGTGTCCCACTGCAGTTCGCGAACCACTGCCGACTCCGTGTTTCCATCGATTTCCAAATCGAAAAGGTGAACGTGCTGGCGGCGTGCGGTCCAGAAGTCGGCCGAGTTGACGCTGATGTTGAGGTGCTCACCATCGCCACCTTGGACGGAGGCGGGGATTTGGCCCTCTGCGCGCAGGTTGCGCGAGTGACGGCTACCGAGAGCTTTGCGCGACTCGGCCTTAAGGATTGAGGAACTCATGACTATCTCTGTGTGAATTCAGGCGAATGATTAATTACGACCTGTCGGTTGCTGATGCGTTCATTAGTCGAACAGGGAGCTGATCGACTTGGACTTGTGTAGGTTTTGAATGGCGGTGCCCAGGAGTCCGGCCACACTGACCACTTCCATCTTCTCGAGCAGATCGCTCTGAATTGGATTGGTGTCGGTCACCAAGATCTTGTCGGCCGGGCAAGCCTTGAGGCGCTCCAGTGCCGGGCCGCAGAAAACGCCGTGGGAAACGGCGATCACGATTTGTTTGGCGCCGTGGTCGCGCACGACTTGGGCCGCTTGACTGATCGAACCGCCCGTGGAAATCATGTCGTCAACGATGATCACGTTGCGGCCGTCCACCTTGCCGATCATGTGTTCAACCGTGGTTTCCGAGCCGGAGATTCGGCGCTTGTCCACGATGGCCAAATCGGCGCCCAGAGCCTTGGCGTAGGAGCGCGCCATTTTGATGCCGCCCACATCGGGAGTTACGACCACGGGGTCGTCGATCCCCAATCCGTTAATGGCTTCCAACAAAACCGGCTTCGCGTACAGGTGGTCAACCGGGATGTCATAGAAGCCCTGGATCTGGGCCGCGTGCATATCGAGCGTCAGCAGCCGATCGGCTCCGACTCGAATCAAAGTGTTGGCCACAACCTTGGCGCTGATCGGGACCCGACCTTCGTCCTTGCGATCCTTGCGCGCATAGCCGTAGTAGGGCATCACCGCCGTAATGCGACCGGCCGACGCGCGCCGCAGGCAGTCGATCAGTAGCAGCAGCTCGATCCAATTCTCATTAACGGGCGGGCAAGTCGGCTGCAGAATGAAGCAGTCGGTGCCGCGCACATCGTCATTGATTTTGATATCGATCTCGCCGTCGGGAAAGCGCCCCACCGAGGCATCGGCCAAGGGCAGATCCATTTCAGTTGAAATGGCCCGAGCCAATTCGGGGTTCGCATTGCCCGAGATCAGTCGAATCGATTCGTTGTAGCTATTCACTGGTTTGCCTTTGGTGCTGCTTCAACCGTCTTTCGTGCCGCTTAAGCCGATAGTCGTTCACACAAATCACTCGACTCCCAAAACTACCCCTGACGTCGCTTGGATCGAAGCGCCAAATACGGCGCCCCCGGGGTTCCCTTCGTGAAGCCTCGCTGCGCAAGACGTTTACGGTTTCGCGCCCTCCGTACTCGGGTCGGGCCCTCGGCCCTTTTTCGCTTTGCGATCCGCCAATGATTGGGCCGGCACGCCGATCCAAACATCGCCGGGGGGCACCACACTACCTCCGGTCAGAACCGCTCCTCCCCCGGTGGTCGCATCCGCGCCGACAGTTGAGGGAGCAATAATAACGGAGCCACTGCCGACGAAGGCTCGATCGCCAATATCGGTGTGATGCTTATTGACTCCATCGTAGTTGGCCACGATCGTCCCGGCGCCGATGTTGGCACCGGAACCGATGCTCACGTCGCCGAGGTAACTCAGGTGCTTGGCCTTGGTGCCCGCGCCCACGTGGGCCTTTTTCGTCTCGGTGAAGTTGCCGATTTCAGCCCCATTGTCCAGCACACTGCCCACGCGCAAGTGCGAGAAGGGTCCGACTTCGCAGCCCTCCCCGATCCTGACCCCCGAGCGGATGACGGTGCAGGGCAAGATGCGCGTGCCGGTTCCTATCTCCACGTCCCAATCCACGAAGGTCGTGTCGGGGTCCTCAATGAATACGCCGGCCGCCAAGTGGCGCTCGAGGATTCGATCCTGAATGCCGCGACGGGCTTCCGCCAAATGTCGCAGCGTGTTGACCCCGATGGCTTCCTCAGGATCGGCGACGACGACCGGTTGGACACCTCCGCCGTCGCTGGCAAGCGCGTGAACAATGTCGGTCAGGTAGTACTCACCCTGGGCGTTGTTGTTCTGAAGGGTGGGCAGCAGCCGCAGAAGCTCCTCGGTGTTGATCAAGTACACGCCGACATTCACTTCGCGCAGCGCCAGTTGTTCCGGGCTGGCATCGCGCTCTTCGACGATGCGCTCCAGGGCGCCGCCGGCCGAGCCGCTCGAATCCCGGCTGCGAATGACGCGACCGAAGCCGCGCGGGTCCAGCGCGTGAACCGTCAAAAGGCAGGCGCGCGAGCCTTGCTCCAAATACTCCTGTTGCAACTGCATCAGCGTCTCGGCTCGCAGCAGCGGCATGTCGCCATACAGGATGAGAACCGAGCGACTGGTGCTATCGATGGAATCGCTGCAGCACTGCACGGCGTGGCCGGTTCCCAACTGCTCTTCCTGCAGCACGAACTCGATCGGCGCATCCGGGAAGAGGGTGGAAATCTTTTCCCTGACCTCGTCAGCGCCCTTGCCGATCACGATCAAGACCCGCTGGGGCTCAAGGGCGAGGGCCCCTTCGACGACATAAGCCAGCATCGGCCTACCACACAACTCCGCCAACACCTTCGGTTTCGAGGTGCGCATGCGCGTTCCCTGACCGGCGGCCAAGATAACGACGGTCTCTGCTGCAGCACCCATGGGACGAATCGGTAACCCTATTTAATTGTCGAGTTTAATTGACGGGGGGGAGCCTGACGATGATTGCGAAGCGCCAACGGGCGCCAATCCCATGCTTTGAGGTGCCCGCAGAAGGGGCCGCATTCCGCCAAAAAGGGCAGTTCTTCTATCTGTGAGCCGGGCTGCTGTCAAGCGCGGCACCCGAATGAAGCTCTGCACCCAGCCCCCAAGTCTCCAGCCAAATTCAGCTCCCGGGACCCCCATCGCAGCCGCATCAGGCCCAAGTCCTGTTTTCTATCTGCCGAAGAGAACCCCGGCACTCGCCCGATTTCCGGGCCCTGTCCCCGCCGATCGAAGAGCTGCCCCGAGCTCGGCTCTCCGGACGCACAGATCACTGCCCAATCGCCCGCGCTCCAAAGTTTGACTCACTGTTAGATCCTCATTTTGACCACCAAGTCCATGATTCGCCCCCTCTTCGCCCTGGCGGCCCTCGTTTCCCCGATCCTCCTCTCCGGCAGCGCCCGGGCCCAAGCTCCGGCTCCGGGCTCCGGCTTAAACGTCTTGGGGGGACCCGGCGCCAATGCGTATGACGCCCATTGGGCACCGATGCACGGCCCCGGCACGCTTTCGTGGAGCGGCTCCGGCCTGTACGGCTTCGTGACCGGCACCGCCAATTTCGCGGGCTTCGGTGATTCCGTGCGGACCTGCTACGGAATCGACAGCACCCAGGGCGGGCGCAACGCCTCTTCGCTGGGCGGAGTCACCGGTGGAGTGACGGAAAACACATGGTTTCGGACCACCCAGGCCTGGGCCGGCGCCAACACCTTCGGAGGCATCAACACCGGCCTG
>JAJDES010000060.1 GCA_029259675.1 Planctomycetota bacterium | reverse complement strand
CCATGCTCGTCAGCCTGTTCGCCATCGTCATGTACATCCGCGTGCGCTTCGCAGAGTACAGCTACGGCTTCGCGGCCGTCGGCGCCCTGGTCCACGACGTCCTGATCACCCTGGGTGTGCTCGCCGTTGCGATCAAAACCGGATTGGTCCAGGTCGAGATCAGCTTGCCCATGGTGGCGGCCTTCCTAACCATCATCGGTTACTCGCTAAACGACACGATCGTGCTCTTCGACCGTATTCGCGAGAACTTGCCGAGGGTCCAGAAGCCGCTCTCCGACGTGCTCGACCTGTCCATCAACCAAACCCTGTCGCGTACGATCCTGACCTCGGTGACCACGCTGCTGGCCGTGACGATCCTGTTCGCCATGAACCTCGGCACCGGCAACGTGCTCGAGGGCTTCGCCTTCGCCATGGTGATCGGCATCTTGGTCGGTACCTACTCGTCGATCTTCGTCGCCAGCCCGCTGCTGCTCTGGTTCGAGAACATGAACAAGAAGCGCCAAAAGGCTGAAAAGGCGAAAGCCCCCGCGGGTGCAAAGAAGCTGGCCGCCAAGGGCGCCTAAGCCAAGCCAACCTCCCCACAAAGGGGCCCGGACGCCACGCGCGTCCGGGCCCCTTTTTCGTGCCGTGGCACCGCACTCCTTTGGTGGCCCTTGGCGAAGCTGTGTCAGCTTGGATTCCGCGCGATCTCCCCCATGCAGTGCCCACTGGCGGGCTGCCGAAGCACCCCGCTTGCGCCCCAGCAGGAAAGCGCGTCATGGCTAGCTTTTCTAAGGCCCCCCGCGAGTGTAGTTTGGAGCCATGCGGTTCATCCTCGGCCTCACCATCTTGTTCGCGGTCTTCGCCGTCTCGTCGCTATGGCACGGCCAGGAGCAAAAAGCCTTGCTCATCCAGCGCGAACTATTGCAAGCGGAGAACGAACGCGAAGCCAAGGCCTCCCTGGCCGGATCCTTCGACGGCGCCGTCGCACCCAGGCAAAACGAACCCGGCTGGGGTGATGTCATCGTCGGCCGCCCCTCGGGCGCAGAACGAATACAGCCCGCGCCGCAGATCAACTACGCCCAGCCCACCACGGCTGCGAGCGAGCCGCAAAACTGGGGCACCATGGAAGCGGGCAGCCCGCCCCCTCCGCCGGCCGACTTCGAACTGACGATTCAATCGGGTCAGGTCCTCGGCTCCATCGTGTCGACCCACTACGGCAGAGTGTCCCCGGACCTCGAGCAACGCTTGGCCAAATACAACGGCCTAAGCAGCCCCGACAAACTCCGCGTCGGCCAAAAGCTCAAGCTCCCCACAGAACAGACCCTGCTCGACCTGGATTTGTAGCGCACGAATCGGAGGCGGGCAGGCCTCCATCGCTCGGCTTCGCTTAGTCGCAGCCTTGAGCATCACCAACACCGATTCGATGGCGTGAGACTCGGTACACCGAAACCTCTTACTGAGGTGGGTGTTGAATGGTGAATGTGCCCGCTTTCCGCTATTGCTGTCGCCATTGCAGCCGCTTTGAACTGCGTGGCCCTTCAGGCCAGTGAGCCCGTTCCTGCTTCCCGGGCTGACATCGTAGTTCCGAGCGACTGGATTGTTTTGACCGGGGGCTGGCCATCAACTCCAGCCCTAGCTCGGCGCGACCCCATCTTTGCTCGGTACTTGCTTGATCCCAATGCGCCGGCGCCCATTGCTGGTGAACAAGCACTGCGCGCCGACGGCACATTGCACCATTGGGTGCTGGCGCCAAATTCTCAATCAGAGCGCAGTGACAACGCCTGGATCCAATTGCAAACAGGCTATGCGTACAGCCCGCTCGTCGTGAACGAGGAAGGGGTCATGATGGCCCGCTTGTTGGGCGCTGAAAAGCTCTTCCTGAATGGAGAGGGCTTTGCGGGCGACCCACTTGGCAGAGGCCTTCAAGGAGTTCCCGTCTTCTTGAAAAAGGGAGTGAATCACTTGTTTGTAACTGGATCTCGCAAGAGCTTTCGACTTGAGTTCCACCGGCCGGAAGCCTCACTGTTCGTCGCCGATTGGGACCTTGATTATCCCGTACTTTGCCAAAGGGATCTCAATGAGTATGCGTTCGCAGATACCAAGCCGCTAATCATCAACGCATCGAACACAATGGCCGACTTCCACCTTCACTATGGAGACATCGGTCCTGATGTACCGACATTCCAACCCCTGGTGGATGAGTGGGACGATGGCTATGAGCTTTTGCCATTGACCATTTTGAAGCCAGTCCTTTGGGGACGCTATGACGGCAGCACCGTGATATCGAAGGAGCATGAACTGAAGTGCTTGCTGTTGCCGATCGACGTTTACTTGGGGGCCGAGCATTCCAGAAAGGATCTGAGCTTCCCCTTGTCAAGCTGCGACGACCCCCTTCGAGCCACCTATAAAGTGGAAAACGCCACGTGGGCCAATGCCGTGCGCGATGCGAGATTGGATCCGCACCCGAAAGGATTGTTTCGATCCGTTCTGGAACCGCCCGAGTTTGATTTGAACGAACCCGTGGTATTCGTCGTGGGCACCGCCGGCGATGAACAAGAGGATCAATTGCTGCTAGCCCGAGCGAGGTTTGACGCCCAAATGCTATGGGCGCGCTTCAATATCTTGCCCACTCTCATTGCGGACGAACAAACGCCCCACTGCGGCACCTATTCACCGGGATACTACACATCCAACTTCGTCCTGTACGGCAACGAAGACACCAATTCACGCTGGCGCGAGATCGTTCCACCAAATCTCGTACGCGCCAAACGGGGCGAGCTCTTCTTCGAACAGACCACCTACACCGGCAACCATTACCTAGCCACAATTTGCATTCAAATCACTAGCAATGACAGCCATTCAATGTCCATCGGCCTGATGGCGGACACCGGCATTGCGGGACAACGCTTGGGCTATGTGATCGACCCGTGGAACCACCTGCCCGAAGACGACATCTTCCCAGCCGTCTTCGAACCCTTAATCCTGGCACCGAAGTAACTGCCGCAACTTGCCGCAGCCGTGCAGATGCTCGCGCAGCTCCGCGGCATCAATCCACGATCAATTCGGTTGGCATGTCCGCCGAGGTGAAGGGACCGAAGAGCTGTTGTTTTCCGCTGCGCCAGTTCGTTCCGCCTGTTGGCTCGACGGGACGTTCGACCAGGATGTAGATCGATTGCGCTTCGGGCGACAACAGCCACTCCATTTCACTTCCAAGCTCAACGGGTGGAAATTGCCTCGAGCCAAGTGAAACGGGCTCGCCGCTCGGTCCAACCGGAGGTGGGCCGAACCACATCGCCACCCTCACCTCGCCATGCGCCGCACCGTCAGCAGCCCGCAGCAGCAGGTAATGCCTTTCCAATTGATCGCGCAGGTCGATCACCCCCAAGTTGATCTCGTTCGCCCGATTGATCTCGGGTAGCTCTTCGGCATCAACCCGATAGACGTCAACACCGTTGCCGGATGTAACGACCACCTCATGCAAACTCCCGTGCAAGACCTGTTCAAAGTGCCCCTCTTCATCGAACAGCACCCACTGAAGGCGAGCTTCACTACCGGGTGCATTGATCGTCAACAGCAACTCCACTCCACGACTGCCACTTCCGTCCGGCAACAGAATTTGTCCCACCACAGTTTTCTCGGGCCGAGTAGCACCTAAAGCCCGATCTCGTTCGCCCCCGCACGCGCACGCAGCGGCGAACAACAGGGCAAGGGCCAAGGCTGCGCTAGCAAATGAATTCAT
>JAJDES010000590.1 GCA_029259675.1 Planctomycetota bacterium | reverse complement strand
CCCATGTTCACCGCGCCTTGGAGACACAAAAGGAGGGCCGGGCGCAGACGACGGTGGCGACGATGCTCTCCAAGATGGAGAAGAAGGGAGTTGTCGATCACCGCACGGATGGGCGCGTTTTTGTTTACCGGCCGCTTGTCTCTGAGGCGGAAGTGCAGCGTTCGATGGTGGACCGCTTGACGGAAGTTCTGTTCGCGGGAGACACCACGGCCCTCGTGAGCCACTTGATTCGCGAGCGCGAAATCGACTCCGATGAGTTGGACTCGATTCAAGGCCAGATCGCACGCGCAAAAAAGGAAGGCAGCGATCCGTCGAGAGGAGAGGTGGAGTAGATGGTCTCCGGAGAATTGTTGTTTCTCGCCTGGCTCTTAACTTACGCCATCCACAGCACGATTTTGCTGGGGGGAACCTGGCTCGCCATGCGCGCCTTTCCAAACGCGAGCATGCGTCTGCGCGATGTCATGTGGAAGTTGGCTCTTGTGGGAGCGCCCTTGAGTGCAAGTTTCCAATTGGCAACTGAGCGCGAACCGCTGGGCGGAAACTGGAAGCTTTCGGCCCTTGCGACCCATGTTGACGAGCGGGCCCAGGGGGCCCATGCCGCGCACACGGCGCAAATTCCGTTGGCCGGGGATGTGGGAACTGGGTTTGGAATAAGCACCGGGCTTGAAGCAGTCGCAGATTTGGAGCGCAGCACGGTCGGCGGAAATTTGAACGAGCAAGTCGCTGACAGCAAGGCGCCTGCGGATGCAATTCAACGCGCCGGTGACAGGCTGCGCGCGGCACCTTTGGCCGTTCACACGTTGCCGGCTTTTGAACGGCGTCAACCGTCGGGCGAGCCGAGCCGTGGACCCAATCGGGACAAGTCGACTCAAGCGCCGCGGAAAAAGGCGTTGCCCAAACCGAAGATCGATACGGAACAGGAACTTGAAGTCACACGCGGAGCCGATGTTGCCGCGCTGCATTCGACTTCCCCGCGCAAATTCGCGCCTTCGACAAACCGAGCTTTCAACGATGGAGGCGCCGCACCGGACAAGCGGGCCGCGGTGGAGCTTGGGAGTCGCTCGCAAAGATTTCGAAAGGCCTTGGGCGCGCGCCCGAAAGCTTCGGGCAACGCTTCGGAACGGTCCGCCTTCCCGGTTCATTTGGTGCACCAAAGCGATGGGGCTGCAACCAACAAGTCCGAACATCGAGCAAGTACGGGAATGCCGGTGGCCGGCTTGTCGTTTGACGACGAGCTTGCGGGTGTGGGACAAGCAGAAGTTCGCTCCGAATCGAACTTCGAGAGCACGCAGTCGCTCGCTCGGCAGTTGACTGCGGAAGTTCCGCAATCGATCGGCATCCTGGGTTACCTGGAGCGCCAAGCCGTTCAGCATTCCCCACGCGTTTTGGCGCTTTGGTTCGCCGCCGCCTTGTTGGGCGCGCTGCTAATTTCGATCTCGATCGGCCGCTTGCGCCGGCGGCTGCGCAGTCGCGACGTGATCGCATCCGGGCCGCTCTTCGATTTGCTCGAACAGTTGCGAACAGGTGCCGGCTTGCGCGCGCGCGTGCGACTCTCCGTTTCCAAGGAGTTGATGGCGCCGATTACGATGGGCGTTTTGCGTCCGGAAATTTGCCTTCCACCGCGAGCGCTGGAAGAACTGGAGCCCGCGCAGTTGAAGTGCATTTTGGCCCACGAATTGGGACACATTGCGCGGCGCGATCCACTGTGGCTCATGATCGGCAGCGCGATTCAGTGGTGCTTCTTCTTCCAACCGCTCAATCGCCTCGCGCGCCTAGAGATGGAGGAATCGGCAGAGTTTTTGGCCGACGATTGGGCGGTTCGTCATACCCGCACCGGCCTGGATCTGGCGAGTTCGCTCACGCGTGTGGCGAGCTGGATCGTTGGAGCTCGCCCCTTGCCGGCGGCTTCCATGACGGTCGGCGTGGCCGGAGGGTCGCGCCTTCGTCGCCGCGTAGAGCGGCTGATACACGCGCGCGCCGACGTGCCGACTTCGGACCCGTCTAAGATATCGGTGCTCGCCCTTGCGGGTCCCTTGTTCGTGGCCTGGGTCGTCCCCGGAGTTTCAGCCACGACTTTCTCCGAACCGGTGGAAGTCGCTGCGACCGCTGTTGAAACGGAAAGTCAGCCTCGACTTCCAGGGGCGAGGAGCGCGCTGGCTGAGCCATTGGATGTGCGGGCTGATCGATCGCGAAGCGAAGGTGACGAACTCGCATCTGAACCGGCACCAGCGCCGCGCTCGACTCAAAGGACCGGCCGGAATCAAAATCCGGTTGGTGGGGTCGCCTTGGTCGCCCCGAAATCGTCGCAAGCGGAACTGACCGGCGCGCCCACACAGTTGCTCCAAGAGACCTTGAGCATGCTGGACTCGGAGACAGCCTGGTTGGAGTCGGAACTCGTTCAGTTGCGCGTTTCGCTCGCGGGCCTGGAGGAGCACGAAGAGTTGCTCGCGAGTTTGGAAAGTGTTGAGGCGCGTGTAGAGCGCCTGAAGTCGCGCCGCGCACGCCTCGAACAATTGCTGCCGGAAATCGCAAGCATTGTGAGCGCGAAAGCCGGTGACGAGACCTCCTCAGCCGATCGAAAGGCTGAAAGCCCTCGTGCAGAAATCCCAATGGGATCCTCCACTCGTTGAAAAACATCGGATGCAAGCAGCCGTCATCGCAGCTGCCGTCCCGATAAAAAAACCATCCGCCAGATTCGTCAACCAACAAAACGTGCGGCTTTTCGCTTCGCACAACCAGATCGAGTCCAGAAGGAAATCGTCATGAAGCTAAGTATTGTTTTCTTGTCCTGTGCGGCGGCTGTTCCGATTTTTGCTACGGACAACGAGTCGCAGGCGGATGCTCCCCAGGCGAGCGCGGCCAGCGTACTTCCCACGGGAGTGCCCAAGCGGGAATTGGAATCGCCCGCACCCATTGCTCAGATCCAGCCCGTTCCGGCCCCGGCGGCGGCCCCGGCCCCTGCGGCGGCTTGCGAAACGCCTGCGGCAAGGGGTTCCGGGCAGACGCCGGCGGTTCCGCAAGGCTTGCCCAGCGTGCGCGTGCCGCAGGCAAGCGCACCTTCAGCCGGCGGCGCGAGCTCGGTTGGAGCCTTGGCTCCGCTGCCCCAAATCGGCCTGCGCACAGCGGTCGTTCCGGACGCTCCCGCTCCGTGTGCGGAGCCGGGTTCCGGTCAATCTAGCGCGCCGATGACATTCCATGTGCGTACAACGACTCGCCAAGCCCCGGCCGTGACTTCCGGACCTGGTGTCGCTGCTGCCGCCCCCGGTGGCACGCGCATGGTTTATCAATCGAGCTCCCATGGAGATGTTGTGATTGCCGGAGATGGGGGGGCGGTTCACGAACCGCGCGTGGTGTGGATTCAAAACTTAGGCGACGATTTGGCGCAGCTCCAATTTCATGTGGGCCAGCATTCATTTCACGACGCCGAAGAAGAATGGGTGCATGCGTTCGAAGAGGA
Source organism: Planctomycetota bacterium (assembly GCA_029259675.1). Lineage (GTDB taxonomy): Bacteria > Planctomycetota > UBA1135 > UBA1135 > JAJDES01. Next base: position 13,957 of record JAJDES010000590.1, on the reverse strand, counting down.
ATTCGAATCGATGCACGAGGACTTCTTCGATAGCTGGAATGACTTCCGCGATGATTACTCAGAGACCGTAGAAGAATTGCGTGAAGAGCTATTCGAGGAGTTTGAGCACACGGAGCTGGAACCCTTCGCTCTGCACGAGCTGAATGTCTTGCAGGAAACCCAAGCCGAGTTTTGGCAGCGCTGGAATGAAGCCAATCAGCATCAAATGCATGAATTGGCGCAATTGCATCGTGCCGAAATGGATCACCTACGGGCTCTGTTGGGTGAGCGCGCCGAGCATCTCGGACATCAGTTGCACGAAGACTCCATGGACATCCTCGGCGAAGAGCTGATGGAATTGGCCGAGGAATTGGGTGAGGCAGCTCCCAGGCTTCAGGCCGGCGAAGGGCTGGAGGAGCAATTGATTGAGCGTCTAGAGCGTATGGAAGAGCGCTTGATCGAGGAGTTGGAAGAGATCGAAGAGTACATCGATCTAGACGAGTTGGAGGGCTTGGAAGAACTCGAAGATATCATTGAAGAAGCCGTGGAGTCGGCACTTGAGGAAACGGAGTCCTGGGATCAGTCCAATGCCCATGCCTTGACGCCGGCCCTGCACAATTGGAGCGTTTCCCTGGGCGAACTCGCATCTGTTCTTGGGCAAGAAGAAGAGCGCGAAGTGCGGCACAGCCACGAGTTTGTGGAGCGTGAACGGCGCCAGGCCCCATCGGCCGAGCGAGAGATCGAGCGGGTCATGCGCGACTACGAGCGAGCCCAACGCGATGCCGAGCGCAACCTTGAACAGTCAGAGCACAAATTCGAGCGCAACTTTCAAAAGTTGAATCAGCGCGAACGGAAGCTCGCCCAGTCGTTGGAGCAACGAGAAGTGCAAATGGCGGAGATTGCTCGTCGTTACGATGAGGCCCGCATTCAGGCGATCGGTACAGATGACAAGCAACGCAATCGCTACGAACGAGTACTGGAGGAGTTGCAGCAGAAGCGGCACGCGCTTGAGCGCGAACTCAGCGAGCGGCGCCATGAGTTGGAGTACTTGGAAGTGGAGCGTCATCAATTAGATCTTGAGCGCAGCCACCTGCACGAATACGCGAATCAAGAATTGCATCGACTGGCTGAGGAGCGCGAACGCGCGCTGCAAGCGCAAATGGAGCAGGCGCAGGAGCAACGAAACGGTCAGGAGCGACAGCGGCAGCGATTGGAGCGCGCGGAAGTTGAGCGCGATGTTCGGCGCGATGTTCGGCGCGAGCACGGCGGGCGCAATTCGCAATTGCACTACGAGCGCGTGTCCGGAGTCGAAGCTCCGCATGCGGCCCATGGGGACGTTGTGCACGAGCTGGGACTGCTGTTGCGCGAACTTCAGGGCGAAGTCAGCGGCCTGCGCAGCGAGGTCACGGACCTGCGCGATCGCGTCGACAGCTTGACGCGCAATCGCATGCGCTAAGGGACGGTGTTCATTGGGGGAGCGCGGTTTTGAACGGCGCTTCCCCATGACTGCGGAATAGAATTGAAGTTCAGCAGATTGGAGCTAGTTCCGCTGTTGAACGAATAGATTTGGATCGCTGCAGCAGACATTGGTTTTTGCTCAATTGGGGCCACCTGCCCGGGGCGGCCCCATGCCCCCACCCCGACTTTTTCTTTAGTACCAGCCGCAGCGGACAGGAGCCCGACGACAACGGTCCGTCCCCCGGCCTTCGACTGAGGTTTGATATGAAGCCGTCGCTGTTGATCGCGTGTGCGCTTTTTACCGTCGCAATGGAGCCCACTGCCGCGGCTGCCGCCGAAACAAGCTCGTCCTTACAAAGCGAGAGTAGCGCCCGGGAACAGTATTCGTTCATTGTCGGTCTAGCTGACAAAGGCCTGCACGAAATGGTCGAGCGCGAAGCTAGGGCTTTCCTCGCAAAACATCCCAAGAGCGCGAATCGGGATGGTGTGAACTACTTGCTCGGAAACGCGCTGGCTGAATTGGGCCAACACAGCGCAGCTGTTGATGCCCTGGGACCACTGCTTTCCAAAGCTGAGTTTGAGTTCAGGCCGGAAGCCGCCTTTCAAGCCGGCCGCTGCCACTTGTCACTTGGAAAACCCCAAGTTGCAGCGGAAGCATTCGAAAGCGCACTGAAGGATTGTGCGGAGTACTTGCGCGCTTCGGCCTCTACTTTGGCGGGCGACAGCCGCTTTCAGTTGGGTGACTTCGAACGCGCACAGAATCACTATGAAGCTGCGTTGAAGAGGGAGCCCAAGGGCGAAAATGCGCGCGAAGCTTCCTTCGGTTTGGCTTGGTGTGCCTACCGGCTCAACCAGCACGAACGCGCGATCGGCTTGATTCAAGCTTGGCTGGGCGAGTTTGGTCCCGGCGACGGCGAACTGGTGTTGATCCAAGCGGAATGCCAAAACGCCTTGTCGAGACCGAAGGAGGCCCTGGATTCCTATCTGCAAGCGACCCAGGGCGTGCATGCCGCCCGAGCACTCTTCGGTGCCGGCCAATGTCTTTTAGATCTCGGTGATGTCGCTGCCGCCTGTGAGTACTTTGCGCGCATAGTCGATGAGCATCGCGAGAGCGATTTGGCGCCGGAAGCCGCATTGCAGTTGAGTATCGGCCTGTTGAATGCCGGTCACCCCGAGAACGCATTGCGCGCTTTTCAGTTGGGAGTTGCCGAGCAGAATTCGGAGTTTTTCACGTGGCGCGCACGCACGCTGCAGGCGCTCGGTCGCGAGCGGGAGGCCATGGCCGATGTGGAGCGGGCTCTCAAGCAATCACCGAGTCCGGATGCGGCTCGAGCGGCTCGCGAACTCGGCGGTGAATTGGCCAGCCAACTGGGCCGCAGCGAAGCGGCTATCCAATACTTCCAAGCCGCCGATTCCGAATATGGACTTTATGCCGCTTCCGTCGAATTGATCAACAGCGGTGATGCCGCCGGTGCGCTGGACAGCCTTCAATCCCTGCAACAGAGTCCTTCGCGAGGTTCCTATCACTTGCCGGCGCTGCTGGCCAAGGCCCGCGCGCAATTCGCCCTCGGTGATTGGCAAGCTGCGGAGGCCAGTGCTGCGCAATTGCTGAGTGAGGAGAGTCGCGCGGAATCTGAAGCAAGTGCGCAACGGCAAGCTGCGGCACTTTCGATCGGCGCGTGGTGTCTGCATGAGCGCGGCGATCACGCCGCATCGGCTGCACAGTTTGAAGGGCTAAGCAAGTCTTTTCCAAGTGCGGCAGAGACGGAGGAAGCGCGCTACATGTCCGCCTGGGGTCGCGAGCAATCGGGCGACATCGCGTCCGCGATGGCGGGTTTCCGGTCTTACCTAAAGCACCACGCCCGGGGCGCTTGGGCCGATGACGCGCTCTTGGCCATCGGGCGCATCGACTCGGGGAAGGTGGGGGAGGAAGCGCTTGAACGATTAATTCAAGAGCACGCCACGAGTTCGGAGCTGCCCCGCGCACTTTATGAACTGGGTCAAAAACTGGCGTCGCGCGGAGCCCGTGAGGAAGCCTTGCAGCGCTACTCCCGCATCGGCGAGCAGTTTCAAACTTCCGAATTTGCAGCTCCCGCTGCCTACGCGCAGGCCTGGACCCTGTTCGAACTGTCGCGACCCGAGCAATCCGCCCAGGCACTTGCGCCGCTGTTGTCTCGCCCGGAACTGCCCAAGGAAATGCGCAGTGCGGCGTGGGAGTTGGCGGTTTGGGTGCGCGAAGGTGCCGGTGACGGCCGCGGCTCCCAGGCGGCCTTCGCCGAGTTGTGCAAGCTGGTGGACGATGAACAGCGCTTGCTGCAGGCCGCGCGAATCGTGGCTCGCGGCCTCAGTCGCGAAGAGCGATTCGCGGATGCACGTCAACTCATTGACGGATTGCAATCGAGGTTGGAGCGGGCCGAAGTCTTGATCGAAGCCTGTGTCGAGAGCCTCTATTTGGCGTTGGAGGATGGCGACGTGGATGCAGCCGAGGCTCATCTCGCCAAGGGCCGCGCTTTGGAGGGCCATTTGAAGCGGACCGCCGGTTCAGATACGGAGCGTTCCAAGGCTGCGGCCGGCAATGATGATGTGCTCTTGGCGGAAGCGACCTTCTTCCTGGGCGAGGCTCGTTTCGAAAGCATGCCCGCGGATGAACGTACGGCTGCGTTGTACGAGTCAGCTAGTCAAAGCAACAGTCCGATTCGCGAGCGCGCTCTCTACAAGCTCGGATTTGTGTCCTTGCTGCGCAATGAGGCCGCCAAGGCTGTTCCTAGTTTGCAAGCGCTCGTGCGCGACTATCCGGAAAGCGAATTGTTGGGCGAAGCCCTCTTTCTCTTGGGCGAAGCGCACTTTCGTTTGGAGCAATACGAAGCTGCCGCCCTGCCGCTGCAACGCGTTTTGCGCGAATGGCCGCGCCACGATGTGGGGCCCAAAGCAAGCTTTCGCCTCGGCCTAACCCGGGCCAAGTTGGGTCAGTGGCAAGCCGCCGAGGCCGAATTGGCTAAATTGGCAAGGCGAGCGGATTTTGAGCAAGCGGACGAAGCGGAATTGTGGCGCGCCCGCAGCCTGGCAGCCCTCGGCCGCGAGCGCGAAGCGGAGCAAGCATTCGCGCGCGTAACCGAACGGGCAGAAGGCGTTCTGGTTGCTCAAGCTCAACTGGGTTTAGCGGACCTCAAGTTTGAACGGGACGACTTTGAAAATGCGCTGACGACATACATGAAAGTCGCGTTGCTCTACTCCCAGGCGGAGGAAGTGGCCCAGGCACTCTTGCGATCGGGAGATTGCTTTCGCGCATTGGGGCGCGATGAACGCGCGCGCGAGCAGTGGCTCGAATTGTCGGAAACCTATCCCGATAGTCCCCAGGCGCGCGAAGCGGTCCAGCGTTTGAATCCCTGATTCGCTTCTTTCGCATTCAATCCAATAGCGGTCGGCGCCCCCGCGCCTTTGCACACTCAACACCATGACGACAAACGCCAGTTCCGCAGCTCCAGCCGATTTCGGCTCCCTCTTCGAGATGGTCACCGGCGGCGGGCCATTGATGATCCCCCTGGCACTCTGCTCAGTGGTGGCCATGGCCTATGCCGTGGAGCGTTGGGTGCGCCTGCGCAGCAATCTTCTTGGTGGCAAACGCTTGGCCCATGAAGTCGCGCGCACCGTGCGCGATGAAGGGCTTGCGAGCGGCGCGGAGTTGTGCGAACGCAACAATAGCCGCCCATTGGCTCGCATCCTGGCGGTGGCCTTGGAACGCAGCGACAGGCCCGTGCTGGAACGCGAGCGAGCCGTCGAGGATGCCGGCGAACGCGAAGTGAAGCGCCTCTCCGCCAATCTACAACCCCTAGTGCTCGTGGCCGTCGTCGCACCGCTGCTCGGACTATTGGGAACGGTTTGGGGCATGATAGAAGCCTTTTCGAGCATTGCCCTTCGGGATGGTTTGGGTCGGCCCGAGGAGTTGGCCTCGGGTATTTCCCAGGCGTTGATAACCACCGCCACGGGCTTGGCGATCGCGATCCCTGCGCAGGTACTTTATTACCACTTCCGCGCTCGCATCGATCGCTTTGCTCAGCGAGCCGAAGACGGTTACGAGGAATTGGCGCGTTCCCTCGCGGTTGAATCCAGCGAGGTGGCGGCGTGAACATTCGGACTCAGTCGGGGCCGAGTAATTTGGTGCTCGACCTAACGCCCATGATCGATGTGGTCTTCCTGCTTTTGATCTTCTTCATGATCGCGACAACCTTTGCGGATCCCGAACGTGAGATTGAATTGGATTTGCCTGAGGCCGAAGCTGCCGCTCAAGCGGAAAGCGAAAAGGAAACATTGATTATCAATGTGCTGGCGGACGGCAGTGTGTTGCTGCGCGGAGAAAGTCTGGACACGCTCAGCTTGGACGCGGCCCTGCGTCGCGCCGCCAAGCAGAGTTCGGAAACGGAAGTCACGATTCGGGGCGACAGGCTCGCCCGGCATCAAGCCATTGTGAGCGTTATGGATGCCTGTGGTCGAGCCGGTTTGACGCGCTTGGCCGTGGGCACGACCGAAGGCAGCTAGAGTCAGAAAGGGGGCGAAACATGGGCAAGAACATCGTGATTGCATTGGCGCTGGTGTCGGCTGGCTTCTTCGCCGCCTACTTGCGCTTTCGTCCCTACTTGGGCAATGAAGGCGCCTACACGGATGGCTTGCAAAACTATGAGCGTGCGGTCGGACCGGAGATACGCTACGCGGTCTGGGAGGGGCGCCAATTGCTCAGTCCGAGCATCAACACGGACGCCGCCGAAACGCGTGCAGCCGTTTCCCCGGATGGGCGCTGGATCGTTTTCAGTGCCGGCGAAGAGGGACTGAATAGCGGGCTGTACATTGCCGATTTTTCGGGTGGCAAGGCGGGGCAGCCGCGCTTGCTGGAGGAACTCGAAACGGCCGCGGACGAAATGGCGCCGGCCTTCGGTCCGGATGCGCTGTACTTCGCTTCCAATCGAAGTGGGGGCAGCGGTGGCTTGGACTTGTATCAAGCGTCCTATGCGGACGGTGAGTTCGGACCGGCGCAACCTGTGCCGGGTGTGAACACCGAAAGCGACGAGAGCGATCCGGCGGCATTCCCCACCGGAGGCGGCTTGCTCTTTGCATCCAACCGCAATGGCAGTTGGGATCTTTTTTCGGCGCATCCGGCGCAATCGCTCGGGCAAGCTTCCGCGGGCGGGTCCGTGCGCAGCTTGGAACCCGTCAATAGTCTTGCCGACGATCGCGAGCCGGCACTTTCGATGGACGGAACAACCCTGTTCTTCGCATCGGATCGCGAGCCATCGGCCGGAGACTTTGATCTTTTTCGCAGCGTCTATGGATCCGGCGGTTGGTTGAGGCCCGAAGCGCTCGTCGGTTTGAACGGCCCGGGATCCGAACGTGCTCCGCTGCCGATGGCGGACGGCTTTACGCTTTTGTTCTCCGCTCGGGACAGGATGACGAGCCATTCCGAGTCCACGCTCTCCGCTGCAGCGGAATCCGGCCGAGTTGGATCCAGCGGAGAATCGTCAACGGGCGCTACGGGCGAGCTTTCAGCGCCGGATCTGTGGCGTGCGCGCTCGCGCGAGCTCTTCCGATTGCCCGGGCGACCCGTGGGATTGCTCGACGTTTTGATCTTGATCGGATTGCTGTTGCTGGCGCTTTTGGCTTGGCTTGCTAAACGCTGGCGCGAATTGGAAGTGCTTTACAAGTGCTTCCTAGTTTCCGCTTTGGCCCACGGCGCCTTGGTACTCTGGTTTCAATACGTGCGGGTCGAGGGCGGCCAAGTTGATTTGCCGGGTCGCGACGCTCTGTTTCAAGTCAGTTTGGCTTCCAGCGGTGCGCAGGCATCGAGCCCGGATCGAGAGCGATCGGGCCACTTGGCCGCGGAGCCCAGTGAGCGAGCCATCTCCGAATTGGAGCGGCGCAATGAGCTACCCGCGGACGCTTTGGATGTCGCTGCGCTCGAACCGACTGCATTGGCGCAATTGGAGCGCGCCAACGAGAGTTCGAATCCCATTCCGCGCCATGCGTTGCCAGCGCCTGCGCGGGTCACTTTCGAAGCAGCCAGTCGCAGCGAGTTGCGCAGTCAAAAGCCGGATCCGCGCGCGCGAGATGACAGCGAAGCTCCGGCCCTGGCCATGCGCTCACAAGTGGAATCCATGCGGCCGGAGGCGCGGTCCAGTGCGGCGGCAACTGCAGTTCCCCGGCGCAGCGAAGCTAGGCGCGAATTGCAGTCTCCAGCAGCCCAAAGAACGGCCCTTTCGAGTGCTGTGCCCGCCCCGCTTCCCAAGCAGAGTGCCAAGGTTGCGGCGTTGGCTGAGCCGATGGAGTTGGCGGGTTCGTCGCGCACGAGCCCGGCTCTAGCAGGGCCGGAACTTTCAACTCGAGCCGCAGCCGCGGATGCTGAAACGAGTGGAGAAAGTCTGCTGATGCCTGCAGCCAGACGGACCAGGCGCGATGAGCTTGCGCTCGATGGGCCGCAAAAAGCTGCGGTGCCGAGCGAGAGCAAAAACGGGCCTGCGCCAAGCTTTGAGCGCAGACAAACAGTGGGGGCAAAAGTTGCCGAGGATCAGCCGAAACCCGAACGCGCTTCGCTACAGGCGCTTGCGGCGCCCGTGGGCAATGCGGGCTCCGAAGTGCACGTAAGCACAGCATTGAAAAGGCCCGTTGCTTCTGCGGATCAGTCGCGGGGCGCGCCGATCGGCGCTGTGCCCGCCTCAAAGCAAGCGGAAATGCCCCTGGCTGCGGTGGCCGGCTTGGACCCGCAATCGAATCGCTCGCAGGCCTTCGAAGTTCCCAAGCGAGCGCTGAACAAACCTGCGCCGGGCCAAGCGCCGCGACCCTTGCGCATTCCGGACTTGGTGGCTGTGGGAGCGACCAGTGCAGCTGCTCCACGCAAGTTTGAGCCCGCGCAGGTGCAACCGAAGGCGAGAACCGCGTCCTCTGTCATGACGCGCCCCCGCTCGCCTCAGTTGCAAGGGGCCGTCGCATCCGCCTTGCAGCCAAGCGCCATCCGTTCTGCGCCCAAGCCGAACTTGCCCTCCGCCGAACGATTGGGATCGATTCCGTTGGAGTTGCCCAGCGTGGAGGACATGGCGCCGTCGCGCTTCGTTTCCGCCGGTCCCAAACTCGAGCGCTTTAGGCCGGAATTGTCGAACGTCGTGGTTGAGCGATTGGGGCGCGAAGTTCTTCGCTCGGAGGCCTTTGCGCCGGAGCGCGTTGCGATCGATCGAACTCCCTATCGCACCCGCTTTGGAACGGAACGCGAGCGCGCCCTGCGCGAATTTGGTGGAACGGAAGAAACGGAACGGGCCGTTGCCGACGGTTTGGCCTACTTGGCGCGCGCGCAAAACTCGCGCGGCTATTGGGGCTCAAGCCGTGAACGGGAAGAGAAGTACGGTGAGGTCGCGATTGGAAAGTCGGGGCTCGCATTGCTGGCCTTTTTGGGGGCGGGGCACACTCCGCGTTCGACGCGCGAGTTTGCGCAGGTTTCCCAGCGTGCCGTTGATTGGCTCCTTTCCAGGCAGAACCCTCAAACGGGTCATTTTGGGGATGGGAGCAGCTACAGCCATGGAATCGCGACCTACGCCCTAGCCGAGTGCTTCGCAATGGAGGCGGACGAAGCCCTGCGGCGACCCCTGGAGCTGGCGGTTGCGCGCATCCTGCAAGCCCAGGACAGGCGCGCAGGTCGTCGCTCGGGAGGCTGGGGTTACTACTTCGCCGGGAAGTCCCGCGCACCAGATGATTGGCCGCGAGTCTCGATTAGTTCTTGGCAGGTCATGGCGCTCGAATCGGCCCGCCTGGGCGGCCTGGATGTTCCCGATCAGGCCTTTGCCGCCGCCAAGGAATTTCTGTCGGGCTCACTCGATCGACGCGGCTGGTTTCGGTACAGCCACGATCCGAATCGTTTGAACTCCGGCTATCCCACCTTGCCGGCATCGACGCCGGCCGCCCTGTTCGCACTTTCCTTGCTTGGGGAGGACATTGCCAGTCAAGCTTGGAAGGCGCCCATGGCCTTCACTTTGGAGCGCGCGCCGACGAGTTTCCGAACCAGGGGCGACGATCGCTTTGTGTTCGATGCCGTTGGCAACATGTACTTTTGGTATTACGGCAGTTTGGCCCTCTTCCGCCACGGAGGGAGTGCTTGGAGTCGCTGGAATAGTGCTCTGCAAGAAACCCTGTTACCGGCGCAAGAGCGGGACGGATCTTGGCGCTCCGCGACACCGTACTCAAAGATGGCCTTGGACACCCAAGACCACATTTACTCCACGGCCATGTGCGTTTTGACTTTGGAAGTTTATTACCGCTACTTCACGCCGCTATTGAAAGTCGAGTGAGGCAACGCGGTGGCGATGCGTCACCCGATTCTAAACGCCATCGAAGTGATCGCGGCGCGATCGCGCGCGCGAACTGCTGAATTCGCTCCAGTCCCGTTGCATCTCAAGGAAGGCTAGGGAAGCGGACCAGGTGATCAGGGTGATGCCGACCAGGGCTTCGGATCCGCAGAGGATTCGAATCGCTCCAGTGGGGACGATGTCACCGAAGCCAAGGGTGGTGAAGCTGACAACTGAGAAATAAACAAAGTCGAGCGCACCTTCGTCAAAATCGCCGTAGACCTGACCGAGTTGGGGCCAACCGTCCAGCAACCAATACAGCAGGCCGAAAAACCAGACCTCGACGATGTGCGCGCCCAGCATGGAGAGAATCAGGGCGACAATCCGCAAGCGCCGCGCAAGGCCTACCTTCGTGACGAGCCGCGAGGACAAGCTCATGACCTCGTAGTGAAAAAGCACCGCGAGCAGCATCGCCAGCGCCGAGACGGAACCGACGATTGCTTGGTAGATCGAGATATTGAAGTTTTGCCGCGTCGAATCCCCGATTTCCAAAAGTGAGGTCATGTCGGCAGCTTAGCGGGCTGCAGTGCTCAATTCCTTACAAATGGAGCGACATGGGTACGTGCTGGTAAGTGTGTGGGGCAGGTTTCGGATCGGGCTCGGTCTTTGGTCTTGAGCGGGCTAGCGCCGCGGGGATCGGGCTGTTGCAATGGAGGTGTGCAGCGAATATCGAAAACGATGCTTTTGCTCGGCCTTGGGGTGCTTGCCGGATGCCAGGCCGCCCCGCGTTTTGAAGCTGTGAATGAATTCGGTCGCGTGCGAGCCGACAAGCTGGAAGTAGCCGAAGACATTGCGCGCGAAATGCAGGCTGTCGTGCCGCGAATTCTCGAGCTATTGCCCGGGGCGTCGGCCCGAAAAACCGAAATCTGGGTTGAGGACGATTTTCACGAACGCTTCGGGTTCGGTCATGTGAAGGGAGCCTGGGGCGTGAGCCTCAACTCCCGCATTCACATGATTGAGTCCAGCAGCGCACCCAAAGCACTGCTCGTGCACGAACTCGTACATTTCCTCTTGGACGCCAGTTGGGCGACGTTGCCGGCGCTCGTCGAGGAGGGCTTGTGCGAATACTTCGAGTACCGTTTGGGCGAACGGGCCAGCGCGCGCATGGACGGGCAGCGCTTGGCTTGGCTGCGGGCGGTGCTTGGTGACGCGCACTACGACCTGCGCTTTCAATCCAAGCACCCTTCCTTGGGCCTAAACCTGAATGTGAATGGATCCTTGAGCGTCACTTCGCCCTTGCCGGGACCCATCGACTTGGAACGCGTGTTTGCATTCGGCCAGGAGGAATTGGAAGCCGTGGGCATGGGCATCGAGCGGGGGGTGCTGTATGGCTTCGGTCACTTCCTTGTACTTTCCATCGTCGAAGGCCGCGGGCTGACCGGCCTGCACGAGCTTTGCTTGAGAGCTGAGCAATCCGGGCTCGAGCAAATTCCCAGTGCCTGGCTGTTGGATGCGTCGGGCCTCGGTGCAAGTCTTGATTCCTGGCGTAGAGCGTTGGCGAATCGAATGGGCGAGCTTGAACTGATGGAGCTTGCGTCCAGTTCCAAGGAACACCTGGTGGAGCTCTTGATCGAGCAAGCCCGCGCTCAGTACGAACTCAGTGACGGGTTGACCTGGCTGCGCATGAGCGGCGCGCGCATCAGCGACCCGGTCACCGGCATTTCCGTCAGGCTGATCGACATCCCAGGTGTGAAAGTGGAATTGCTGCAGCGTTGGTAGCCATGGTTTGGCCGGCATTCGCCAGCCGTTAGCCAGCTGGTGGAGGGAGTTGTTGGTACCGGACATGTCAGGGGCCGCTCAATATTGCTCCCTGCCCAGTCGCAGTGCGTAGCGAATGGTTCGTATGTCGGTCGTGCGGCGCAACTTGCGCGGCGCGGAATTGTGACCTTGATTAAGGTGTTTGGCCGCTCTATTCGATATTTTTGAGGGCGGATCCCGCGCTTGGCGAGGGACGCTACATTGCCATCACGCAGGGCCTTGCCCGAGTTTCAAGTCATGACCACCTTTCGCTACGCCGGTCTTATTGCGATCGCATTGAGCGCATGTCGAACGACAGAGGTGGACTCTGCCCCCGCCGCGCAAGCGAGTAGCACGGCGGAGATGCATGAGCATGAACATGGGCTGGCTGACGGTGATGTCAGTCAAGCCGGCGGTGCAGAAGAGCCGTCGCTTGGCGCCGCGGACACGAACGCGCCGCACGCCGTGATCGAGCTTGCCCACGGCGAAGGTTTTAGTCGGGCGGGTCGCTATTTCCTGCGCTGGCGAAGCACTCCCGCTCCGATCCCCGTCAACGAGCCCTTTGAACTCGATGTTTGGATTCTCGACGGCGCGGATCCCTCGCGCGAAGTGGAGGGGGCCAAACTCTACGTGCGCGGTTGGATGCCGGACCACGGTCACGGGATGATCCGTCGCCCCAAGTCCAAGGAGCTTGAAGCGGGACACTTGCGAGTGCACGGAATGCTGCTGCACATGACGGGTCGTTGGAGCTTGCACTTCGATGTGCTCGAAGGGCAGCGTTCGGAAACGGTGGACTTTGAGTTGGAGCTGCTTTGACTCAGCGAGTTAGCAAGACAGCAATGACTTGGGGACTGTTTCTCTTCGCCCTGGCCTGCGTCGGAACGAATCCTGATCGCCAATCGCAGCGGGGGGCGGGCGCGGATGATTCAGCTGTGGGTGAGCCGGCGCCGGAGCCCGCCGAGCGAGGTTCCTCGCGGCAGCGGGTCTCCCGCGTTGTGAGCGAGAACTCCCAAGGTGTGGCCGGCGGAATCGATCAGCGTTTTTGGGCGGCGGATGGCTACGACGTCTTCGACGCCAAGGAGATCAGCCAAATCTTCAAGCTGTCACCGCTACCGGATCCCCCGGCCGATCCGACGAATGCATTCGAGGAGCGCGAGGATGCTGCTCACCTGGGGCGCTTCTTGTTTTTTGACAAGCGCCTCTCGCGCGAAGGGGATGTCGCGTGCTCCAACTGTCATGTACCGGAAAAGTTCTTTGCCGATCGACGCAGCGTTTCGGTTGGTCGCGCGCGCACGCAACGTCATGCGCCGGCGCTTTGGAATGTGGCCTACAACCGTTGGTTTTTTTGGGATGGGCGCGCGGACTCGCTCTGGTCCCAGGCGCTCGCTCCGCTTGAGCATCCCGATGAACACGGAGCCAATCGCACGGCCATCGCACATCTGGTCTTCGGCGATGTAGAGCTGCGCAAAGCCTATGAAGGCATTTTTGGCCCCATGCCGGCAATGGGAGACGTTTCGCGCTTCCCCGAGAATGCTCGTCCTGCGCTGGGGGATGACGATGCTGACTTGCTTTGGATCGCAGCCTGGGATGCCATGGCTGCTGAGGATCGCCATGCGATCAATCGCGTGTTTGCAAATTTGGGTAAGGCCGTTGCTGCCTACGAGCGCCAGATTCTTTCACGTGACGCGCCCTTCGACGGATTTGTAGAAGGCTTGCGAAGCGGGGATCAGCGCAAGCTGCGCGAAATGTCCGCCGGTGCCCGGCGCGGATTGGACTTATTTATTGGCTCCGCACGTTGCACCCTTTGCCATGCGGGACCCAATTTTACCGATCGCGAATTTCACAACACGCGCGTCCCTCCATTGAGTGGCGGCAAGCCCATGGATGCGGGGCGCTACGCCGGCGTGGAGCTTGTGCGTCAGGACCTCTTCAACGGCTTGGGGGAGTTCAGCGATGATCGTGGGCGCTATGCCAAGGACAAGGTGGAGTACCTGGTGGCGGGCGGGCACGATTGGGGCGAGTTCAAAACTCCCAGCCTGCGCAATGTTTCGGCAACGGCGCCTTACATGCACCAGGGCCAATTGGCTCAGCTCAGCGATGTCTTGAGCTTCTACAACACGCTCGAGGATGCAGTCGTGGTGCATGAGCACACGGAAACGATTTTGGTTCCTCTGCTGCTCGAAGAGACCGAATTGAAGGATCTCGCCGATTTCTTGCACGCCCTGACGGACGTCAATTTGGACCCCACGCTGCTCAAGCCGCCGGATTCCCCTCTGTGGGAGGCCATGGGGCGCTAGGGGAGCGTTCCGGTGCCCGAGGGGACCTGCCTACGATTCCAAATACAACATCCTAGATGCGGGCGGCCAGACCGGCTTTGATGCCGCCACAGCCGCCCATGAGGGGGG
>JAJDES010000589.1 GCA_029259675.1 Planctomycetota bacterium | reverse complement strand
ACTGCCCGGATCCGTTTTCCATGTGCCCAAGCTTTCGAGGGAAACGGCTGCCAGGAGTTCATCTCCGGCGGCGCGCGCCGCCTGGGCGTAAACGCGACTGCCCATGCCGTCGGTGCGATAGAAGGGCGGTTCTTCATTTGCCGTGAAAAGAAGGCGCAGGCCGCGCTCATGTGAGCCCGAAGCAAAGTTGCGCGCAATCTCCAACAACATGGCCACACCGCTCGCGTTGTCGTCCGCACCGACCGTATCCAAGTAGGAATCGTAGTGGGCGCAAAGCAGCAGTTCGGGCAAATTCGGGTCCTTGCCGGGTAGGCGAACCTCCAGGTTCTCGAACGCTCCCGAATCCGTTTCAAACCCCAATCCGTTGACGGCGAGACCCATGGAGTCCATGGAAGCTTTCAAGTAGTCGCGCGCGCGCTGCAACCCCTCAGGTGCCTGCGAACTGCGAACTCCAATGACCTGGGCCAATTGTTGAACATGCTGCTGCAGTCGCTGCGCGAGCCCTTCCTCCGCCGGCGCGGGCACAAATTCAGTGCTGGGCGATGCGCCGGGCATCACGGTCATCCAGCGCAGGGCCCCCGCGAGCAGCAGGACCGGTCCCAACACGAGCAGCAAAATTCCAGGGATGATGCGGCGCCAGGGGAGGGTCAAGCCGGAGGATGCTTCCGGTTGCATGGGAAAGGCCATCGGCGGCGGTAGTTCTTCGGGATGCTCCACAGCCGAATCATGCCCGTGAGCGCAGCTCTGGAAAAGTCTCAGCTTGCGAGCCGAGCAAGAGTTGGAGCCAATTAACCGCCGAGGGCGCCAATCCGGCTAGAATTCGGCTCCGCACCCGGCTTTGTAATGTTTGCTGTTGAGGTCGCTCGCTCGCACCCGTGGACACAAAGCTCCGGCCCCCTCAGCTATTTCTGTCTTCGGGCACCACACAAACGCAACTGAATCATCCGTGACCGTCCGCTCTAAGCGCGTCCTGACCGCCCTGGTCACGGCCCTCATCGTCTTGATCAGCGCCGATGTGCTGATCAGCGTTTTCGCCATCGAAGACGGGATTTTCACCCGCGCGCGCAAGCCGCTGCCCCCCTTCGGAGCCATCACCCACCCGGGCCGGCAAGGTGAGTTCATCGAAATGTTGAGCAAGCCGCCGGCCGAACGCGACTCGATCGGGCGCTTCGATTCGCTCTTGGGCTGGACCTACCTGGAGGGCGCCGAAGCCAAGGACGGCCGCTACCGCACCAACAGCCTGGGGGCGCGCGGCACCCGCGAGTACCCGGCTGCAGCGGCCGAAGGTCAAACCCGCGTGGTCTGCTTCGGAGACTCCTTCGTCTGGTGTGAAGAGGTTGCGGATAGCCACGCCTGGCCCTTCTTGCTGGAAGAAGCCCACCCCGAAATCGAAGCCATCAATTTCGGCGTCGGAGGCTACGGAACCGATCAGGCCTTCCTGCGCTACCAAAGCCTGGGACGCGAGCTGGGCGCCGACGTGGTTGTCATCGGCTTGCTACTCGAAAACATCGGTCGCAACGTCAATCGCTACCGCCCCTTTTGGTCCCTCACGACTTGGTTGGCACGCGCCAAGCCGCGCTTCATCTTGGAGGACAGTGAGCTGCGTCTCATTCCCCAACCCTTTGAATCGGAGCAGGAACTCCTGGCCAGCGTGCTCGACGGTTCCGTCGTACCGAAACTCAGCGAACACGAATTTTGGTCCGGGCCCAAGGTTTGGACCGGCGAACTCTCCTCCCTGGCGCGCTTGGCCATGGGTTACGTGGCTTACAGTCGACGTCAGGAACGAACGCTCTGGTTGGACGCAGCGGGCGAGCCCTATCGAGTCAGCCTCGCCATCCTGGAGGCCTTTCACCGCATGGCCATGGAGGATGGCGCACTCCTGGCTCCGGTCGTGATCTTCCCCAGTCGCGATGACCTGATCGGTCTGACCGAACGCAATGATCGCTATTGGGAGCAATTGGTTGCCGATTTGGAAGCGCGCGATATTCCAGTCTTGGACCTGACCGGACCCTTGGCCGAGACCTACGTCGAAACCCATGCCGAAGGCAATCCGCGAGCCTTATTCGCGGGCTGGCACCTCTCCAAGCGCGGCAACACCGTGGTGGCGGAATCGCTTCACAACTTCATCGAGAGTGAACTTCCCGCGCAGCGTCCGCGCTAGCCACGGGCTAACAAATAGCTGCGAAAGCTGGAGTTCCATCCACGGGCGCAAAGTGCGCCTGGCCCATTGCGCCGGTCCAAATAAACTCCGTTGTAGACTGCCCCGATTCACTCCAGCTAGAACGGAGCCGGGCAATCGATACAGACCTCGGGCTCACGGCTGAATCGGATTCACCGGCCCCCTTCGCCTCGGCCCCCATTCGCTCCGGATCAGGGAACCTAAATCGCGCACACATTTCATGAGCAATAGCATCCACTCAGCCCACGTCCGCCCGCGCCAGTCTGCTCGCCTCCCGCTCGGAACTCTTGCCGGCGCGGTAGCCGGTATTGCGGCCGGGGTCTTGCTCACCGCTTGCCAATCGAGTTCATCCGTGGGTGCCAATAAGAACGGTCAGGCGCGCTTGATCCGAAGCGCGGACGCCCGCACCGTGCGCATGGGAGATATGGCGCGCGACTTGGCCCAGTACGACGTGGTTTTCCTTGGGGAAGACCACAGCAACACGGCCGGGCACGCTCTGCAAATGGAGACCACGCGGCAGCTTCAAGCATTGCGGCCGGATATCGTCATTTCGATGGAGATGTTCGAACGCGATGCACAGGGCATTCTGAATCAATACCTGCGCGGTGAATGTACGGAAGCGCAGTTCCTGGCCCGCTCGCGGCCCTGGCCCAATTACCAAGAACACTATCGCCCGGCGATCGAATTTGCGCGCGCGCAACAGCTGGATGTCTTGGCCGCCAATATCCCGCGTCGACTCGCCGCCAAAGTAGCCAAGCAGGGCCTCGAATCCCTGCGGGACGCGAGTGAAAGTCGCGCCTTTGCTCCGCGCGAAATCTACACCTGGGACAACCGCTACAAAGATCAATTCGCGCTCGCCATGGGCGGACACGGCGGGCTCGGTACGGAAGCGATGGATCGCTACTTCGCAGCGCAGTGCCTCAAGGACGACGCCATGGCCGAATCCATTGCGGACCGCCTGCGCAAGACCGCTGACGAGGCTCCGCTAATTGTGCATTGGTGCGGAGGCTTTCACTCGCGCGACCGCCTGGGAACGGTTGAACGCCTGCAAGCGCGCATGCCCGACTTGCGCATTGCCGTGGTGGAAATGCAGGCGGGCAACACCAATCCCAAGCGCATCGATGCCAGTGAACTGGCTGCTGCGGATTACTACTGGCTGGTCCCGCCCGACGCGAAGTAGCCGCCCCGCAACGGCCTCTCGTCCTGCGCAGAAGCTCCCATTGGAGAATGGGCATCCCAGTCGCGTTTCGACGCCGGCTGGATTTTAGGATCGAGTTCCGCCGGCCCGGGCTGCCCGCCCTGCGCGCGGTTGCCGCGGGTCCGATTCAGGGGAGTTCGAACTGGACCTCTTCCATTTCGCCTTCCAAGAGGACCACGTCGCGCTCGAGCGTGCGTCCGTCCATGGAGCGTGCAACGATGCGGTAGTTGCCTTCAACCAAGGGCCCCAATTCGTGCTCAAGCATTCCTTGCTCCCCGCTCGAGAAGAAAGCGCCCATGCCGCTGAAGCTCGTCAAATGATTGAGTTGGCGTCCTTCGGAGTCGTATACGGCCAAATCGCAGCGAACAGCTTCTCCGTTTTTGTCCTGCATGCCGACGGACATGAACGCGCCTTCTTCCAACCGGAGCGTGACGCTGGCGTCGCTGCCCTTGCGAATGTTGACGGCACGCGAAGAGTCCCCCACCAAGATTTTGTTGCGCGCAAGCACCGTGTAGTTCCCCTCGGGAATGCCTTCATAGCGGAAGCGCCCGGCAGAATTGGAGCTGGTCGAACTGATCGAATCCAACGGCCGACCGTTTTCATCGAAGAGGAAAACAGAAACGCCTGAAACGGGATCGCCGTTGCCTTGGGTGACGAGTCCCTCCAAGTTGCAGGGATCGCCCACATTCAATTCGATGCCAAAGACATCCTGATCTTCAATTAGGACAATGGTCTCGGAGCTATGGCGACCGATGCCGGTGTTGCTGCCCAAGAACATATTCAGCATCGCGTTGCCGGCCGTGACCGCGTATTCACCGGGTGGCAGGGAATCGAAACTGAAGCGACCTTCGTCGTCCGAACGCACGTTGTCCCCGCGGAAGCCCATCTGTGAACTGCGCGTACTGGAGGATGACAATCCCAACACCTTGAGGCTCAAGGGAACATCCTTGGCCGGCTTCCCATCGTTCAGAACTCGCCCGGAGATCGTTCCACTCGGTAAATTGATTGCTAGGGAATCTTCGCCTGTGGCCGGGATTCGATGAAAGATTGCGTGCGACTCATCATTGGCGCGGATGGTCACCTCGTAATCCCCGGCGATAGGCAGCTCGACGCTGAATTGTCCGTCGATTCCGCATTTGGCGTCGATCCGGCTCAGACTACCGCCGACCTGCAAGGCTTCGAATTGCAGCGTGGCTTGAAGCGGCTCCCCGCGGCGTCTGACATGCCCGCTGACTTGAACACCGGGACCGATTTCATTGGGCCCGCCCAGGGTGATTTTTGTGCGCTCGCCATCGACGAGTTCGACCACCGTGCTCATTTGCGAGCTCCATAGCAATTTGGGATCTCCGCCCGCTTCGATCTCCGCTCGAATAAGCTTCTCGTTCTTGCGCACGCTGATCGTAGCGGTCCCCGGCTCCAATCTTTCGAACACAAACTCGCCGTTCGCATCCGTGCTGGTGCCTTCCCAGCGACGGCCGCTGAAGATGCCGCCCTCTGTTTCATGCGCGCGATAGTTCACGCGCAAGCCCTCCATCGGGCCGCCTTCAGCATCCAAGACGACTCCTGCCAAGCTCGCGCCGCGGCGCAGGGTCAGGCTCACTGCGGCCAATTCGGCGCCGCGTTCGACCGCTAACTCAAGCGGCAAACTGCTAATCCAATCGTCGTGCTTGGCAACCATCACAACGTCGCCGGGTTCGACTTGCGGCAGTGCGAATTCGCCGCGGCTGTTGGTCTTGGCTGTGGACTGGGGCAGCATTTCGCCCAAAAGCATGTCGCCTTGATCCCAGCCCTGTTGACGCAAGCTGACTTCAGCGCCCTCCTGCGGTTTTCCATCGGGCGACAAAACGATTCCACTCAAGCCGGCGAACGGCAGCAGCGTGACGACCAAGTCCGGAGTGTCCGCTTCTATCGGCAGCCGAATACCGATGGGCTCCGAAGTGGCGTAGCCTTCAGCTTCCACGGTGAGTGACCAATCGCCGTGACCCAGCCGATCGAGCAAAAAGTAGCCGTCGGGCGATTCCAAATCGCGCTGATCCAATTGGCGCTCCGACATCATGCCCGAAATCATGCTGCCCTGGCCGGTGTCCGGCCGCAATAGAAGTTGAAAGCGCTCGATCGGCTGATCGAATTCATCGCGCACCCAACCGCCCAACACTTCGTTCGAGACCAGAACCACTTGGGTTTCCTTGTCGCTCGGTCGCTGGCTGGGCAAGTGGATGGAACCCTGCATCCAGCGCGAACCCTCCTGCCGTGTGGCCCAAGCCCAAATGCTTTGGGGGCGTCGCTTAAGGCCCGTCACCGAAAAGCGTCCGGCCGAATCCGCTTCGACTTCTGCGTATTGCGTTCGCATCGACTTCGGCAATTGCGTCGAGCTTTCGGAAGGGTCGCGACCGATCTCCACGGTGGCACCGGCTGCGGGACTGCCGTCGCTCCAGCGCACGACTCCGCGCAAGCCCTCGCCCAAACGCATAACCAGCTCCAAACCCTCCACTTCCTGGCCGATTTCGAGCTCTACCTTCTTGCGCGACGAATTGCGGTAGCCGTCTTTCTCGGCGTGAATTTTGATTCGGCCCGCATGCAACCCGCCAATCCGAAATTCGCCGTCGCCCTGGGAGTAACCCTCCAACTCCAGCAAGCTCGCGGCCTCCAGCGAAAGACCTTCACTGGACATGGGCGACACATAGAGCTTGGCGTTGAAAACGGGTCGATTGTTTGAGTCGAGCACACGCCCACTGACTGTGGAACCGCGCACCAATTCCATTTCAACCTCGAGCAACTCGCCCGCTTTAAAGTCAAGTTCGTCGGACACTTTGGACGCGAGCAGTTGCGGCTGGGCCACGACCCAACGATCGCCGCTGGGATTGACGCCTCGAAATTCGAAGCGGCCATCGCTGGAGACCTGGGCGTAGCGGCCGGGGGCAGCCTCGTCTTCTTCGCCGCCGAACATGGTGCGCATCATGCGAGCTTCGTCGTCGGGGTCGCGCGTCAAGCGCACCAGACAACCCGCCAAATTGGCTTCCATGGCGCTGGCTTCGCGCGGCACGATCAAACGGCCCCGCAGGAGCGATCCCAAGCGCGGAAACAACTCCACTTGCGTTTCTTTGCCCTCGAGCCTCACCGTCATGGGCTCCTCCAAGTACATGTACTCAGCTTCGAGCGCGAGGTAGCCCCATTCGGCTCCTTCCCTGCATCCGACCCGAAAACTTCCGTCTGCGTTGACGGCGCTTGCGTACAGGATGTCCCCCTGCACGGTGTCGGCTCGATCCTTTTCCGTTTCGCGCATGAAGGCCTGCATCAAACCGGATCGACTGCGATCGCGCTCGGGAGCCGTGATGGAAAGGACCTGGGCGGTGGGATCAAAGGCCGCTCCTTCGGGCAAGTAAAGGCGCCCTTCGATCCAGCGCAAGCCGCTCTCCGGCTCGTCGATCAAGCTGCCTTTGGTGGAAGCTGCCAAGTCCTCGACAACGCTTCGCTTCACTTGTGCAATTTCACGCTCGGGCGCTCCCCCCGTCGAATCCAGCTCCGCGGGTCGTGTGGAGCCGGAGACTTCACTGGCAATAACTTGATTGCCGGAGGGGCCCGGAAGGAGGATTTCTTTCTGGGCGGTATCTCCCCCGAGGAAAATCCACAGCAGGCAAGCCACCGAGACAACGAACACGGGCAGCAGGATCCGTCCCGCGCGACCTTTCAGGACCTTGGTCATGATTCCTCTTTAATAACCTCTTGGGTTCGATTCGGCCCGACTGAGAAACCGGGCCTGCGCTTGCTGGCCCCCAATGTTTCAGGGTTCGGCCCAAGAATCCACCCGCTGCGCGCCCATTGTGGCTTTTGGGCCCCGAACGAAACCGCTGGCTGAGCCTCAGACGAGGACCCTCGGGCTTTATGGGCGCGCACTCCGCGCCCCCCTCCCAATCAGCCGAATCGGTATGGAGCCCCCCGAATCCGCGCCCATCGCGGACTTGAACTAGTCGACGGCGCGCAAACTTAGATCCGCATTCACCACGAGCTGACAGGCCAAGCGTGCGCCCGGCACGTCCGTCACGCGCTCGAGGGTGGCCCGCTCATGCTCGTTGGGAGCCTCGAGACTGGTGGCGCCCTCAAGCACCTCGACGCGACAGGTACCGCAGTTGCCCGCCTGGCAGCCAAACTCCAGCGGAATCTCGAACTCGGCGCACAGGTCCACCACGGTCGTTCCGCTTTGGACTTCAATCCGGCGATTATGGTCTGGGGCGTGGAAGCTGGGCATGCTCTCGAGGGGGCTGTTTTCGGGATCGCCTGGGCGACCCGGCTCAAATCACTTTCCTTGGTGAAGCATAGGCCTTTCGATTCCCGTGGCCCAAGCCCCGCGTGGTAGCTTCTTGCGCTTGATGGATGCGCGACAAGACAAGCCCTCCCGCGATGGCGGCCCCGGTAGACATCCCGGCTTCGGAAGCGGGGTCGAACTTTGGCTCTTGAGGCACGCCGAAGTGCATGAGGATTGGCACGGGGTAGCCTACGGGAATTTGGACGTCCCGCTCTCCTCTGACGGGCTGCGCGAGACTGGAGAATTGAGTTCGTTCTACGCCGCGCTGAAACCAACCTGCGTACATAGCTCGCCGCTTCAGCGAGCCCTGGAATTGGGCCGCGGTATCGCGAACGGGGCCGGCGCCGAATTGCAAGTGGAAGCGGACTTGCGCGAAATTGAGCGCGGGAGCTGGCAGGGGCGGCGTGTGGAGCAATTGCGCAGCGAAGTGCCGCAAGAGATTGAAGCCTTCTATTCGGATCCGTGGACGTGGCGTGGTCACGGCGGCGAGTGCGATCGAGAGATTCTCGAGCGCGCTTGGCCCGTGGCCGAGCGCGCGGTTGAGCTCGCTGCGAAGCAGGCGTCGCCGGCCATTTTGACTTCGCACTACAACGTCTTGCGCACCTTGATCAGCTACCTCTTGGGACTGGAACCGACGCGCTCTTTCGGCCTGCGGATCGATCCCGGGCGCGCCGTCATGTTGCGCGACGAACCCGGCGGCTGGGTTCTGGTTCACTCGAATTTGCGCGATCCAAACGGCACCAACATGGGCGCAGTCGAATCCGCAGGAGTCCGCGCGTGAAGGTCCTCTACATCGCGCCCGTCTTTCCTTGGCCCCTGCGCACGGGCGGCAAGATTCGCACGTTCAACTTGATTCGCTCCCTATCGCGCAAGATTGAAGTTCACCTGCGCG
>JAJDES010000588.1 GCA_029259675.1 Planctomycetota bacterium | reverse complement strand
GCCGACTCAAGCTGGGTACCCATGCAATCGCCCGCAGGCCCCGGATGCGATCCGGAAACCCTGCGGGCGAATTTGCAGCCTTAATGTGGGCGGCTTAGTTAGCGGGTAGCTCTTCCTCTTCTTTTTCGAGCAGCGGATAGGTCAGCTCGTGCGGCGGTGCCTCTCCACCTTCCCCCTGCAGGTAGTGCTCAAACCAGCGCTTGGAGCGCAGGTTGTAATCGTAGCGCGCAGCGGCCTTGCGGTTGCCGTGGCCTTCGCCCGGGTAGTAAACAAGCCGTACCGGTGTTTTGCCGATGGTCTTGAGTTGCCGGAAGAGCTCCAACGACTGCGCCGGATGCACGCGCGGATCGGATTTGCCGTGCATGATGAGCAACGGCGTGCGCGCCTTCTCCACGTGAAAAATCGGACTGCGCTCCAAGTAAAACTGCCAATCGTCCCACATGCGCTTGCGCGCGTGCACGAGGAACATCTCATTGGGTATGTCGGTCGTACCCGACTTCGAAAGATGATTGGAGATGCCCACGAACATCACACCGGCGGCGAAGCGCTCGGAGTGATAGGTCGAGCACCAAGCCGTGGCAAAGCCGCCGTAGGAGCCGCCGGTGATGCCGACCTTGTCCTTGTCCACCAAGCCGATGGCGATCAAGTGATCCACAGCGTCGATCAAGTCATCGAATTCAGCGCCCGCATAATCCGCTTGGCCAAGCTTGGAGAAATCCACTCCGCGTCCGGTGCTGCCGCGGTAGTTCGGGTAAAAGACGGCGAAGCCTTCGCCCGCGGCCACCTGTCCGGGATAGGAATATCCCGTCAGCCAACCGTCCTTGATGTGCGCTTCGGGTCCGCCGTGCACGGCGAGGATGAGGGGATAGCGTTGCCCTTCGATTCGATTGAGGGGTTCGATCAGGATGCCTTCAAGCTCGAGTCCGTCGCGGGCCAGATAGCTTTCCACGCGCTGCGGCGCCAGGGGAACGTCGGCCAGCCAGGGGTTGGAATCCGTCAGTCGCTCAAGCTTCGTGGCGCCGCCCTCGGCTAGGTCCAGCGCGTGCACTTCGGACGGATGCGATGCGGAATCACTGCGCAACGCGATGGAATGCCCGTTCTTGGATAGCGAAAGCCCCGAGAGCACGCGCGTAGGAGCCAAATGAACGCGACGATTCGTTCCGTCGTGGGCGACGCTGCTGAGGGCGGTGTGCGTCCCCTCCTCACCGAGGAACACGATGGAATCGGCATCGCGCCAAGCAATGGAACTGACGTGGCCGTTGTAATTCGGCAGGACGTCCTGAACGGATCCGCTCGCGCGGTTCGCCACGTACAGACGTCCGGCGGCGGGATCGTTGAGATCTTCGCCGGATACAAAAGCCAATTTGCTGCCGTCCGTACTCCAAGCAACAGCTCCGAGCTTGCCGATGTTTTCGAGTTCCCATACGACTCCGCCTCCATCGACGTCCACCACGGCCAGGTGGCGCTTCATGTAGTAGTCGTCGATCAGGGGCGTGGGCGCGACGGCCACGGCGACTTCATTGCCGCTTGCGCTCCAAACCAAGGAAGTCAAATTGCCCTCCAATTCGACCTGACGCGGCTCCGAATCCGAATTGCCGGGCTCGGCGATCCACAGCCGAGTGAAATGCAGCTGCTCCTCGACGATCTCGGCATTGAAGCCCTTCTCCTCCAACTCCTTGTGCTCCTTGGAATCCTCCTCGCTGGCCAAGAAGGCAACGCGTGAACCGTCGGGACTGAAGGAATAGGAACGAATCGAAGTTTCGTGTGACAGGAGGCGCCGGGATTCACCACCTGCAACGGCGATTGCGTAGAGCGCAGTGTGCTCGTCACCTTCGCGCTTGGACAAGTAGCAAATATCGCGGCCACCCGGTCGCCAACTCACGCTGCCGATCGAAACATCGCCCGTGATGTAGGGGCGCGAATCGCCGCCGCGAGTCGTCACGTGCAACTCGCTCCACGCACTTCCGTTCTCATCGCTGCCGGGCAATCGCGGCACGCTCATTACGTACGCGATGTGCTCGCCGTTCTCCGCGATCGCCACGCTGCTGATGCTGCGAATCTTGGCCACCTGTTCGGGGCTCATGGTGTCCCCGGCGGCGAAGACCGAGGGCTCAAAACTGAAGTGGGGAGAGGCCAAGTTGAAGCAGGCAACTGCAGCCAACAAAGAAGCCAGGGGAGCGCGTGTCATCATGCCGTTGGTGGGTAGTGGGCCCATTTTGTGGATGGTGGGATTGAGAAACGGACGCAGCTTCGCGCCGTTCTGAATGCGACCAATGCCGGAGAACCGCACGCAGGCAGTCGCCGCAGGCATCGGTGGAGAAAGGGCGACTATACCCAGGCCTCGTCGAAGGTGGGACCTAAAGCGCGCCTAGGCGCGGCTCGCATCAATCCCCCAGGGCAAAAAGCTCGATGCGCGGGCCCGGCCTCTTCACCGCCCACAATTGGGTTAGGGGAAACTCCATTTCCGTCGGCAAGAAAGCTTCCTGCGCCGGCTCGGCACTGCTGCTTGGATCGACTGTGAAAAGCGCCTTGGGCGCCAGTCGCAGCGGCGCGGGATTCTCTTCATGTCCGCCGGCCTTCGCCTCAGGCAATAGCAGCGATGGCTGTCCGTCGCCCGGCCTGCGATCCACAAGCATTACATGGGTGACGCCCAAGCTGCGCAGCACCTTCTGGGCGTCATGCTTCACTTCCAGAACCTGCGGCTCGGACTTGGCAATCGGTGCCGACGCGTCAACAAAGTAGTGCTGCGTGCGATCGAAGAATAGAAAGACATCGCCCAGGGAAAGCGCGTCCAGCCCGGCCCCGTCTTGGGTTTCCAAACCTGCCGTCAACAGCTCAAGTCGATGGCCTTCGCGCGTGCTCAATTCGCGCCAGCCGGACAGGCGCTGCAAGCTCTCTTGATTTAGCGCGAGAACCGGACCGTAGCGATCCACAGCAACCCGCGCACCGTCCGGCAACATCGAACACAGGCGCGCCGCTTCCGCGCGCGTATCCTCCGCTCGCAACACGCTGCCCATGCGCAGGGCCTGCACGAGCGGCAAGAACAAGAGCGGCAGCAGCGCAAAGCGTCCGATGCGGTGCTTCCACAGCATCTCGCCCGCCCAGCCCGCAGGCCAAGCCAGCAACACGCAGGCGGGCAAGAGATAGCGCACGTGATCGTTCTGATTGGTCAGAAAGAAGGCCAACCAGCCGACCGCAAAGAGGGTCGGCACGCGCGTGCCCCTGCGTGCAATCCCAAACATCAAGCCCAATAGTGCCAGTACGACTAGAGCTGGATCGTAGCCGATCAACGCCTTCGCGAGTCGCACGGTCGACGCCATGCGCAGCTCGAAAACCATGCCTTGCCCCCCGACGGTAATGTCGAGGTCGGGCTGGGCCGTGAACGATTCGGCTTGGCTGGGACCGTGAACGAAGAGGTAGGGATGACCGAGAACAAGCGCCAATGCAGAGAAGCATGCCACTGCCAGCACACCGTCTATGAAACGCCGCTTCAATTCAGGTCCGCGCCAACCCGCGGGCCCCATGAGCCAAGCGAGCCCCGGAATGGCCAGGGCCAAGAGACCGGCTTGATGGGTTGCTGCGGCCAGCCCCGCACACAAACCCGTCAGCAAAAGATCGCGACGCTTGCCGGCGAGCATGAAATTGGCCGCCGGCCAGGCGGACAGGGCCATGAACATCGTCATGGGCCCCCAGGGTCTCTCCTGAATCGAAAAGTGGATGTGCAACAATCCGGTTGCAACCAACCAGGCGGCAATTAAGGCCCCCGGTCCTTGCCCGGCGCGGCGCGCAACGCGATAAACAAAGAACACCGTGAGCACACCAAAGAGCGCCACCAACACACGCGCCGGCAAATGCACGCGCCCGGGATTCTCCAATACTTGCGCCCCGAATTCCCCCGCTCCGGCCCAATCACCGGTCGCTCGACCCAACGCGTACTGGCCCGCGTAAACCGGCAGTAGACAGTAGGGCAAGAAGTAGGGATAGCTTGAGTACGTGCCGCCCGGCGGGACCGGGTTTTTGTCGCGCGCCATGCCCAGTGCGTTGCGAACAACGTGGGTGTCCGCCAAGTAATTCTCGGGCAAGCCGTGCCCGACCGGCCATAGGCGCAGGAACAACGGCACGAACAGCAACACGCACAACAGGAGCCAGCGCGGAGCGAGCGATCGCTGCTGCTTCAGTGGCTCGATGTGTGGCTCGGAAAAGTCCAAGGCCAGAGCTTACTGATCCGGATCCAGTTCGAAGCGCTTGAGGAAATCCATGTTGCGCTCGGTGTTCGAAAGCCGGTCGATCAGGAGTTCCATCGCCTCTGCGAAGTGCATGCGCAACAAAACTCGGCGCAGGGTATTCACGAGGCGCAACTGCTCGGAACCGAGCAACTTTTCGTCCTTGCGCGTGCCCGATTTTTGCAAGTCGATGGCTGGAAAGATGCGCCGGTCGGAGAGCTTGCGCGAAAGGACGAGCTCCATGTTGCCCGTACCTTTGAACTCCTCGAAGATCACCTGATCCATGCGGCTGCCGGTTTCAACCAGGGCTGTGCCGAGAATCGTCAAAGAACCCGCAGTTTCCGTATTGCGGGCGGATCCGAAGAATTGTTTGGGCCTTTCCATGGCGCGCGAATCAATACCGCCGGACATGGTCTTGCCGCTGCTGCCGTGCACGTGGTTGTAGGCCCGCGCCATGCGAGTGATCGAATCCAAGATGAGCACGACATCTTCGCCCAACTCAACCAAGCGCTTGCAGCGCCGCCACACCACTTCGCACACATCCACGTGGTTCTTCGCGGCTTCGTCATTCGTGCTGACATAAACCTCGCCCCGGGTCATGGTGCGCTTCCACTCCGTCGCCTCTTCTGGCCTTTCATCGACCAGAAGAATGATCACGTGCACATCGGTGTAGTGCTCTTCGATCGCGTGGGCGAACTTTTGCATCAAGATCGTCTTGCCCGAGCGCGGGGGAGCCACAATCAGTCCCCGTTGACCGCGACCAACCGGGCAAATCAGATCCATCGTGCGCAGGGATATGTCCGAAGTCAGATCCCCGACTGCGTAGTGAAAATCGGGATCGATGGTGACCAAGCTCTTGAACTTGGGGACCGAACGCATCTCGCCCGGCGGCTTGCCGTCCACCGTCTCCACATCCAGGAGCTCGAATTTGTAGCGACCGTGGGCGCGCCCGACGGGACCCGTGACAATGGAACCGTCGCGCAGGTCGTACTTTTTGGTGAGCCGCGGCGCGACGTGGATATCGGTCTTCTTGTTGGAAAGGTAGCCGTTCTCTTTCAAAGAGATGTGGCCGTGGAAGGCGTGCTCCAGGGCGAAGAGTCCCTCGGCTTGCCCTTTGACGGCTTCGGGGCGCGCCCCCTGCTTTTGGCCCTGTCCGCGCTGAGCCGAGTATTCCTTGCGGCCGCGCTTCTTCCGGCGCTGCCCACTGCCCTCGGCCGGCCCCCCCCCGCGCGCGTGGCGTTTGTGCGTTTTTTCAGATGCCCCTTGGCCCCCGGCTCCACGCTGGGCACCACCGGCTTCACCCGGGCTATTCGGCCCCTTGTTTCTTCGGCTGCGCCTGCGCCGCGGGCGTCCGCCCCCGCGCCCGCCCTCTTCGTCGCCGGCGGATTGATTGTCCGGCCGGCTGCCCCCTCGACCACCCTGGGCCGTGCGGCGGTTTTCGCCCTCGGGAGCTCGCTCGGAATCCGTGCGCGTTCTGGCCTGTCGTCCCCTACCCCGTGTGCTTCGAGTTCGGCGCTGGCCACCTTCGGAAGCCGTGTCGTCAGCTTTCTTGGGGCGCGTATCGGACTCCGTGGCGGATCCCTCGGCCTCCTTGCGACCGGCGCTCCTTGTGCGGCGCTTGGGCGCGGTCTTGCCCTTGGAAAGTCCGGCTTTGGAAGGCGCCTGGCGATCCATGGCTCCAAAGGGCAGGGCGCTGGGGTCAGTGGAGGACTTCTCGCGTTCTACGGACATAGGTTCTGAGAATGGGGAAGGATGTCGGAGGCGCTGCGATCGGGGACGATCCCCGGCCTGGGGCGCTTCAGTCGACGTTCTTGGCAGCACGTCCGATTCGGTAGCCCATGCGGGACAGCCGAAATGCGGATCTGGATGTCCAGAGCGCGGATGATTGTGCTTTCAAGGCTCGGGCTTGGAGTGCTCGGTTGAAAAGTGCCCACCAACGGGGCGCCCGCCGGTCCCCGTGGGGCCCGCCATACGGGTGAATCGCAAGGGGCTGGAATAGCTCCCCACGCGCGCGCAGCTCACGGTGCTGCGCAACCGTCTCATTCCATGCACCGCGCCTGCCTACGACCAAAACAACCTGTGAACCGGCCTGGAGGCGCGGACTCCGGATGCTTTGGGTGGGTGAAGAGCGGAGCTCTCGATTCTCGGACGGCCCTGCTACCGGCGCCCGGAACGCGCGGATGCGCGGCCCTGCAGCCTGCCGCCAAGCGGCAACGGAAGCACGGGAGAAAGAAGGCGAACGGGAATATCGCCGGCGATCCAAAAAGTGCCAAGCCCAACCACGCGCATTCTGCCGCGCGGCAAAGAGTATGGCAGGGAGTGGTCGGGGTGAGAGGATTTGAACCTCCGACCTCTGCGACCCGAACGCAGCGCTCTACCAAGCTGAGCCACACCCCGGGAAACGGTCCGGAGAGTATGTCTGCGCTCACCGCCCGTCAAGGGCGGCTCTGATCCAAGTCAACCGAAGCGCACCCCTCCAAGGGGTTGCGACTGTGCTCATCGGGGCCGGGCGGCTATCCGCCTAGGGCTGAGAAACGAGTCCCGAAAGCCGACCAATAGGCTCAATCACCGGATTAACAAGCGTGATTCGGCCTCCCTTGTCGGTAACGAGCGTGACCTCTTCCCCGACGACGGAACGCACTTTGCCGTAAAGCACGCCACCGGGCGTCCGCACGCGAACGCGCTGGCCCGGGCTCACCACATCCAATTCCACGTCCGCGTCAGGTTCGGCCAGGCGATCGATGGACTCCAGGCGCTTGCCGTCGAGGCCCAAGCGACCGCTGCCCACATCTACCCAGATGCGCGACTCGCCCACTGCGACCAAGCGGCCCTCAAAAACTTCGCCCGAAATCATCGTGGCGCGCACGATGCCGACAGCCGGAGTTTGAACTCGAGCAGCGCTTTCGATTTGTTCCATGGGGATCGCCGATCCCGTCCAAATCAATCCGGAGCCGGTACTGCTGGCAGCGGGAACCACGCGCAAGTCACTGGGCTCGAAGCGAGCACCTTCGATCGAGGTTTGGCTTTCTCCACTCGTTGCATCGGGCAAGCTGATGCCGAAGGGCATACCCGTGGTACCCGATTCGTTGTTGCTGGCGACCAAGTCGCCGCCTTCCGCTGCTTGACTGACGCGACCCAACAAATTGCGCAGAGCGGCGCGCCTAGCTGAGTTCCGTTCGGGACCCACAAGCTCGGGGGCTTGGGTCACTTGCGTAGCCGGTTGATTGGAACCTGCGGTCGTCGCCGTCTGGTTCCCGTTTGTACCCGAAACGGCTGTTCCCGCATCGGGGAGTTCAACCGTTTGATTTTGTGCAGTTTGCTGCTGCGCATCGACGCCGGTGTTCGTCGCCGTTTGCGACTGCTGCGCCTGGTTGGTTGCTGTGCTGTTGCCCGCGTTGGGGACTTCGGCGACGTCGGTGGAGTCGGATGCCGTCCCGCCCGTCATCAGGTCGGGAAAGAAGACCTGGAGCGCCACGACCAAAAGACCGGCGGTGAATCCGACCGCCATGAACAGCTTGCGGCGCGAATTCGAAGCAGCCTGAGGTTCGAGCTCAAACTCCTCGTCAAATTCGCCCTCTTCGAATTCTCCGTCTTCGGAGTAGCCCTCCGCGAATGGCTCCTCTCCGTCAGCGCCAGGCTCGAAACTCGGAGTGCCGAGTGTGCCGTCACTGAAATTCTCGTCCTGTTCGACAGTCTCTTCCGACATGGTCGCCGCCGGTGCCGCGCTGGGCGGCTCGACCATGGAAAGCGAAGAGTTCATTTGGTTGGACTCGGAGCCTTCCACCCCTTCCAGTCCCGCCATGGCTTCTTCCGGCAATTCCAACAACCAACCGTTGGAAAGCTCCACCTGGCCATCGGCGCCCATTTCCATTTGGGCACCGGGCAGGCCATCCGCAGACTCTCCGCCTTGGCCGGACGAGAACGGAGAAGGCATTTCAGCAACCTCCCCTTCCAATCCAAGGAAGTCGTCAGCATCGAATTTGCCAGAGTTGTCGTCTTCCGTAAATTCGACCGACGAACTCAATCTGGCGTTGGCAGCGGGGCGATTGGCGATGGGCTCTTCGGCCGAGACTTCGTCTCGCTCCAGGAGCGGATCTTGATCGTCGTCGAAGGACAGGGGTTGCTGACCGGGCATGTGGATTTCCGTATTGCTGACCGGGAACGGGGACAGGCTGCGCTTTTTCTCCCCCGACGGGGGAATACGCTCTTTCCTATCGGCCGCAAGGCGCCGGAACCCTCAACCGATGTTGACGCTTTGGGGGTGGAAAAAAACTCCACATGCCCACTCCTGAGCCGGAAAGGGTGTGGCGTCCCCCACCGAATCCCCGCCCAACGGCGTCTAGGGGCGACGTAGGACGCGGTGAGCGCCCTGACGTATCGTCAATCCGTCGCGATCAAAGTACTCAAGCAACGGAATTAAGAATTTGCGCGAGGTTTGCAGCGCATCCCGCAATTGGGGAATTTCAAGCTTCCCGTTGCGCTCGAAATTTTGGACCAGGGCTGTGCGTCCCCGCTGCACGGCCTCAGCTGTGAGGTAAAGATCGCCTCCAAGGTGAATCACGCGACCCTGGTCCAGCATGAGTGCAAGGACTTCAATCACCGCCGCCTCGGAATGATCCTTCAACTCCTTGACCAGATCCGTTCGCAGGGGCGGCTGAAAGGGATCGGCGGACAAGCGCTCGTGTAGCGCTTCACTCAAAGCCTGCGCAGCCGCGTCGAGTTCGATCTTTCGACCCGCAAGCCGCAACTGGCCGCCGGATTCAAGCTTCAAGATCGAGCGTCGCTCGCACTCTTCCAGCAAGGCCGAAACCAAACTCGGTTCCCGTTCGATGCGCTGCTTGAGATCGCGCACATTCATTAATTGACGTAGGGGAAAT
Source organism: Planctomycetota bacterium (assembly GCA_029259675.1). Classification (GTDB taxonomy): domain Bacteria; phylum Planctomycetota; class UBA1135; order UBA1135; genus JAJDES01. The sequence goes on along the minus strand of JAJDES010000588.1, from coordinate 14,145 downwards.
TCCTCAAACCAAGCTTCGACGGCGCCGACAACTTCTTGAACCCCGGCCTCGAGTGCGTCCCTGTGCAACCATTTGGAGCCAAGCTGCCTGACTTGCTCCTGGCCTTGCAATTGCGAAAGCAGCTCTGCGACCTCTGCTCGGGTGGATTTCACGGCGACAACAAGGTCATCCACGGCCAGGGGCTCCAACCCGCGGCGGTGCAAAACCGCTTCGACCAAATCGCGCGCCGACCCCAGGCTGCGCTCTTGCGTGGCCAATTCTTCCAGCACGAAGTTCTTGAAGCGCTTAAGGCGGTGACGGCTCTCTTCAACCACAACGCCTCCACCCAAGGTTTCGGCCGGCGAAAGTAGGCGCAACACAAAGGGGTCGCCGGGGGCGCAAACCACCGGCTCATCCAAGCGCAATTGGATCAGGCCCGACGCTCCGCTCGGATACTCGTCTCGGTCCAACAACACCATTTCCCCGGGCACATCGGCCGTGCCGACATGCAGGCGAATCCGAGTTCGATTCTGAATCGGCCGGCGCAGATTCGGCAAAGCCTTGAAACGAGCTCCGAGCATGCGCACGGCTGAGTACACGCCGACTTCGGCCAGCACATCGCCGCGCTGCACCGAATGGTGATCGATGTCGGCCAAGTTGATCGCCGTCGAGTGCCCCGCCCGCGCCCGTTTCGCCTCGCGACCATAGGCCTGCAACCCGCGCACGCGCACGCGGCGGCCCTGGGGCAAGACCTCCAATACATCGCCGATGGCCAACTCGCCTCCGACGGGAATGCCCGTGCAAATCGTGCCGAAGCCCTTGGCCGAAAACACCCGCTGAACCGGCATGCGGAAGACCCCTTCCGACGAACGCGGCTCCGTGCTCGAAACCATCTCTTCCAGGGTTTGACGAAATTCGTCCATGCCCTCGCCGGTGATGGCGGAAACGGGATGGATCGGCGCGCCCTCGAGGAACGTCCCCTGGAGAAATTCGATCAATTCCTCCCGCGCCAGATCGACCAAATCGCGCTCAACGACGTCGATTTTTGTTAGCGCCACGAATCCGCGCGCGACGCCGCACAATTCCATGATCTGCAAGTGTTCGCGCGTTTGGGGCATGACTCCGTCGTCTGCTGCCACAACCAAGACCACCAAGTCGATACCGGTGGCTCCGGCCACCATGTTGCGAATGAATCGTTCGTGACCGGGGACATCGACAATTCCAACCAGCCGTCCGTCCGGCAGCTCAAAACGAGCAAAGCCCAGGTCAATCGTCATGCCGCGCTCTTTTTCTTCGCGCAATCGATCGGGGTCGATGCCCGTCAGGGCTCGCACCAAACTGGACTTGCCGTGGTCAATGTGACCGGCGGTTCCGACGACGACGGGTTGAATGTCCATGGCTTTGATTAGGATCGAGCGCAGCAACGCAATCCGGCCCTCGCGAGTATAGGCGCCCGGGCTCTGCGCTCGTCCAGGCCAGCAGCACTCCGATTCCGAAGTTTGCGCGTGTTCGGGATCCGCGCTGTGCAAGAGTGCCCTCGATCCTCCCGCACGGGCCTAGGCAGCTGCGACGATTCCTGGAGAAAGGTCGTTCAAAGCACCCAATCCGACCGGCCCGTACACTAGGCTTAGCGCCGTGAATCCGCCCCTATTTCGCTCACTCAGGCCCTGGCTGCTCGATACATTCGGTCGGCCCGTGCACCGCGTTGCACTCGACGCCGGCTCAACCTGCCCCAATCGGGACGGCAGTTCCGGTTTTGGAGGATGCGTGTATTGCGACGTGGAAGGGTCCGGGACGGGCGCCCTGCGCAGCGGCAGCGATCTGGCCGCCCAATTGAAGGCCGGCATGGCTCGCGTTGCACGACGTGACGCCGATTGCGGAGTGATTGCGTACTTTCAGTCGTACTCAAACACCTACGTCGACATCGAGCGGCTGGATGAAGTCCTATCGGCCGTGGAACCCCATTTGGGTCAACCGGTGCTCTGCGTTAGTGTCGCCACACGACCCGACACGCTGCCCGATTGGGCCCTAAAGCGCCTTGGCGAGCTGGCCCAACGAACCGCGGTGTGGATTGAGCTGGGCCTCGAAACGGCCAGCGACAAATTGCTGCAGGAAATCAATCGCTTTCACACGGTGGCCGACTTTGAGCGCGCTGTCGAACGCTGCCACGCGGCGGGTCTATCCGTAATCGGGCACGCCATACTGGGGTTGCCGGGCGATGGGCGCGACGGAGCTCGGCACACCGCCGAGGTATTGGCGCGTTGCGGTGTTGAGGGCGTCAAGGTTCACAACCTCATGGTGCTGCGCAAAACCCAGCTGGAACAATGGTGGCGAGACGGCAAGGTCGAGATCCTGGAGCCAAAGACCTATGTCGATTGGCTAGCGGATTTCGTCGAGCGCCTTGGGCCGGATCAAGTTTTGCACCGCATCACCGGAGATGCGCCTTTGGAACAACGCTTGGCCCCGCGCTGGGACATCCATAAAAGCGCCCTGCGAGAACTGCTCGAGGCAGAGTTGCAACGGCGCGGGTCGCGCCAAGGGTCCCTGTGTCCAGGTATTATTGCCCCGCTATCCACGCGCAATGAAGGACTGCGCAAGGGGCTCTAGGCCCGCGAATAGATCAGTCGTCGCGCAAGTAGAGGATGCGATCGCAGCTGGGGCACTGGACCAATTCCAATGCGCGGCTCAGGCGCACAAAAATGTTGGGCGGTACCGAGATGAAGCAGCCCTGACAAATGCGGCCTTCCAATTCGGCCAGGGCATTGCCCTCGCGAGCATTGAGCAGCCGCTCGTAGGTGCCCATCACATCCGGAGCGATCTCTGTCGTTAAGCGAGCTTTGCGCTCCGCTTCCAAGGCCTCCAGTTTGGTCGTGGCCTCGCCCACCTCTTTTTCGACGTTGGCGCTGAGTTCCGCAAAAACTTCGCGCTCGGCCTCCAACTTTTCGCGCAGCTCCCGGCAACGCTTGTCGAGCACTTCACCTTGCTCAACCATCTGCAAGCCCTCTTCCTCAGCGTCGGAAATCTCGTGTTTCAAGCTGCGACTTTGATGCTGATAGGCGGCCTGAAGTGCGGCGTCGCCACGCGCCTTGGACGCTTCGCTCTCCACCTTGCGCATGCGCTGGCGCTGCATGGTGGTGTCGTCCTCGATCTCCTTGATGCGCGCCCTTTGCGCAGCAAGCTCAGCTTCAACTTCCTTGAGCTTCGACTCGAGATCGTTGAGTTCGGCCTGGCGCTTATCCTTTTCCGCGGGCAAGCGGCGCAATTCCCTGCGCAGACCAAAAAGGTCGAAGTCGAGGTCTTGGATGTCGCGCAGTGCGTTGAGAACGTCTTGCATGGGCTATTGGCAGCGGTTGAGGGCGGAAGAGTTTAGCGAGGAGAGGGCCGATGCTCTACCCCGTAGGGTCGCGAAAGAACCTGCGAGCGGCCCGTTCGGCAAGCACGTCCCCTGCCGGCGGCGCAGGGCTTTGGCTGCCACTTCAGCTCAAACCCTTCCCCTCTGCTTCCCCACTGAGCCCTTGCGCCTCCAAGCTGCGTTCCCAATTACGAATCCCAAGGCAGCCGCTACGCCGCTTCAAAATCTCCCGAATCTCCATTTGGCGGCCGGGCCAAGCTCAAAAAAAGCGGCCGCACACCTCAGGGGTGCGCGGCCGCTTCTATTTCGTTCCTCGCCGGCCCACTGGCCCGGCGCCTTGGCTGGCCATCAGCCGTTGAGCGGCTCGGTCTCCAGTTGGGCGTCCGGCATGGCTCCGTCCAAGAAGCTTGCCAATTGTCGGGCGCGCACCGGATGGCGCAACTTGCGGACGGCCTTGGCTTCAATCTGGCGCACTCGTTCGCGTGTAACGCGGAAGATTCGCCCGACCTCCTCGAGGGTGTAGGTGTAGCCGTCGCCAATACCGTAGCGCAACTTGATGATTTCGCGCTCGCGGAAGGTCAGCGTCGAGAGCACATCGTTGATGCGCTCCTTCAGCATTTCGTAACCGGCAGCAATGACGGGGCTTTCAGCCGACTCGTCCTCGATGAAATCACCGAAGTAGCTGTCGTCCGATTCGCCGATCGGCCGATCGAGACTGATCGGGTGCTTGGAGATTTTCAGCACGCGCTTGGCCTCGTCGACCGTGATGCCCGTGGCCTCCGCAACTTCCTCCACCGAAGGTTCGCGATCCTTGGCTTGGATCAACTTCTTGGTGACGTTGCGCAGCTTGCTCATCGTCTCGATCATGTGCACCGGGATGCGAATCGTACGGGCCTGATCCGCGATCGAACGCGTGATCGCCTGGCGGATCCACCACGTGGCGTATGTCGAGAACTTGTAGCCGCGGCGGTACTCGTACTTCTCCACGGCCTTCATCAGGCCCGTGTTGCCTTCCTGGATCAGATCCAAGAACGAAAGCCCGCGGTTTCGATACTTCTTGGCGATCGACACCACCAAGCGCAGGTTGCCGCTGGATAGTTCGCGCTTGGCTTGCTCGTACTCGTTGTAGTGCAAGCGAACCTGGTCGATGCGACGCTTGAGTCGATCGGCCGGCTCCATGGAAGTCAGTTCCAACTCCGCCAAACGCTCGGTCAATTCGCGACCCGCAGCCGTGTTGCGCTTGGGTCCCTTCAAACCACTCAACTTGCGTTCAATCGAACGCATTTCGCGGTAGCACTCCTCCAGGAGCTCCACGTAGGGACGCACTTTCTTGACCTGCAGGTGGCATTCCTCAATCAGAATGACCAGTCGCCTGCGCAGGCGCTGAACCTTGCCCAACTGCTCGGAACGGCGTGCTTTCGAGAGTTTGGGGTCGAGCAGGGGCCGGTATTCTTCGCGAATCTTGGCCATCTGCCGTTGAATCGAATCCACGTTGACCGGCAAGCGGCGCGCCAAGAAAGGCTTGCCGAGGGTCTCAACGATTTTGGGATCGTCGTCGGGCTTCGGATTCGGGTTGACCTTGAGCGTGCGGTCGAACGCCAACTCGCCCCGCATGACTTGTTCCAAGGTGTCCAAGGACTCGTCCATGCACAGTCCCGAGCCCATGCACTTCTTGCGGAAGCGCTTGCGCGAAATCTCGATCGCTTTGGCCAGCACGATTTCCTCGTTGCGGGTCAGAAGCGGGATTTCACCCATCTGGGTCAAGTACATGCGCACCGGATCGTCGATCTTCTCCGGCATGACGCCGCGCGCCACTTCCGGCTCGCGCTCGACGCCCTTGGCCTTAGTCGTCGATCCCTTAATGGCGCCAGGCTTCGCTCCGGCCGTAGCCTCCTCTTCCGGCGCATCACTTTCGTCGATGACCTCGACACCGCTTTCCTCCAGCGACATGAACACTTGGTCCATGCTGGCGGGCGGAATGAACTGGTCCTCGAGCAACCGGTTCATTTCTGTGTACGTAAGAAAGCCCTTGCGGTGGCCTTCTTCGATGAGAACCTTGATGGTCTCCTCGATCCTATCGGTCATGGGGGTCTACCTCGTTTGTTTTGTCAGCGAGAGATCGCGGCGTGTGGCGCCGACCGAAGCCGGACAGCTGCAACACACGCTGATGATTCACTCGCCAGTGGCGAACGATTGCTGAAAATGGTTCGCCGGGGACGAAAACGGTTTGGGTTCGTGGCTCTTGGAATGCCGCTTGACGCGGCGACGCAGCTAGCAGTGCTTCCGGAATCCAAAAAGGATCCGCAGGGCTGGCTCACCGAGCTGACCCGTGGGTGGAACCCAAGGGCTTCGCGTGCGGTGCGCGTCCACTTATTTGCCAACAGGGGTTGCCAGGGAAGGTGCATGCGTGCGTGCGGTACGAGCGTGGGTACGGCGCGCAAATTGGGTGCCTGGCAAGGGCTGAGGGCGGAAGCAAGGTTGTTCGAAACGGGAAAGGACCATTGTCCACCAAATAGGCGGCAAAAAGCCATCCTCCTTTGGCGCGGATGTCATTCTTTGGTTTGTTTGCCCCCGGGATTCGAGCGCCCCCGGTGCCAAGAAATTGGCGGGCTGCCCGGAATTGGGAGGCCAAACGACGCCAAATCACTCCGAGCGGGCCACTGGGGAGGCTCAGCCGAGAGTCGGTATGACGATTCCGATTGGACGCTGGAAGGGACTCAGATTGGGGTTGGAACGAAAAATGTGGGGTTGGGGGCTCTGCTGAGGGGGTTGGATGCTGTGGCCTAGGAAAAGAATTCCTAGCTCGCGACGCCGAAAGTATCGCCTGCATTGCTCCCTCAGGCGCGATCTAGGTACAGGAACTTACACAGGAGTCTCCCTGCGGGAATGCAGTGCGGGTATGTGCACCAGGATGATGGTCGCAGGGGCACCGAATGTTCCGCTGGCGCAGAATTAGTCCAAGGATGGGCCACCTGCCCAGCCTTCATTCGGCACGCATCGCAATCGACAGCCCCTCCCGGTCACCCAGTGACGGCAACTCTTCTGGGCCCTAGTCCGCCAAATCTCCAGGGTCATCATCGGAGAATTCGTCATCGGGCTCCAAATGCAGCTCCATCCTCGGCTGCCCGGAGGAATAGCCGATTTCCGCGTCGTATTCCGAATCCGAATCCCCCACCGAATCCTCACTCCAGCCGGGAGGCAATTCGAACTGCCCGGGCGTTGCTTCGGGAGCCCCTGCAACGCCCGACAGCGGGCGAGATTCCACGGCCGCTTGCTCATTCAAGAAGCTCCCCGCCGCCCCGGCTCCGGGCGCTCCCAATTCTGTGCTCACGATCCCGGACTCGGAATCCGTCGTCAATCCGGACGAGGCGCCGGACACGAGATCGGTCTCCTCCGTTTCATCCGCGAAGGGCAGTGGCGTAGCCTGCTTGGCAGCGGAACGTCGCGGGCCGGTTTTGGTGCCCGATTGCGCATCGGATTTGGCTTCCGCGCGTTTTCTCAAATCGCTCAGCTGCTTGGAAAGCGAATCGGGCGCCGGTTCCTCGTGCTTGGCACTGACACCCACTCCCACCGGCTTTTTGAGCTTCACCTGCTCCTGCCAGTAATCGCGCAAGGACTGCGCACGCGCTTCTTCCGCGGGGGCCGCCTGCAGTTCGGCCAAGTGCTGTCGAGCCAAGCGCTCGGTCGAAATGCGCTCGATGCAATCGCGCGCGCCATCTGCCAGATGGCGGGCGCTCTCCCCGCAACGAGCGCGCTCGGCCAAGGGCACCACCAATTCGCGGGCGGGATGATCTCCTAGCGCACCGAGCAGCGACTCCTCGTCGATCACTTGGTCGTGCTCATTGCTGTCGTACAAATCGAGCATGCGCTCGATCAACAGGCTCAACTGTCCCGCACCCAACCCGGGCGGGCAGGCCGAAAGCTGCTCGGATAGCGAAGGAATCAAGCTGTTATCCAGCAGCGCGGCGCCGACCAAATCGCGATAGGCCGAGGCTTCCCTGCGCTCCGCATCCGTTTGACCCCGCGCACTTTCGGAAGCTCCCACCGCTTGGGTTGGATTCTCCCTCGTCGCCGCCGGTTGGCCCGTCGAGTCGATCCCAGGGCCGCCCAGCTGCCGACCGGGATCTGCGCCGCGGATTGTTGACGGGCTGTTGTGGGCGCCGGGTGGCTGAGACGGGCCGCCGCGAGAGCCGGCTAGGCCGCGCGAAAACAACTCGCGGCCCTGCTGACGGATAGCGTCCACGGGCAGCTCCAAACGCGCCGCAAGTTCGCGCAAGCGATCTTCGCGATGCACGGGTTTGGCCAGTCGCGCGATCAATTGCAGCACCTCATCGACTCCACTCGATAGCTCGCGACCCGACAAATCCTCCAGCCCGCTGACCGCAAAGGAGAACCAGTCGAGCGCATGCTCCAAGCGCGAAGTCAGCGCTTCGGCGCCGGATTTGATGACCATTTCACAGGGATCGTCGCCCTCATCCAAACGAACCACGTCTAGATCCAGTTCCATCGGCAAGAACCCGCGCAGCGCTCGCAGGGTTGCCTTGCGGCCGGCACTGTCGCCGTCAAAAACCAAACTCACGCGACGCGCGCCGCTGCGCCTGACCAAGGCGGCATGCTCTTCGGTCGTGGAAGTCCCGAGCACCGCAGCGAATTGGGTCAAGCCCACTTGATGGGCCCCCATGACATCTGTGTAGCCCTCAACCAAGGCCAAGTGCTTGGAGCGGCGCAGGGTCGGCAAGGCGCGATCGAGCCCGTAGATCAAGCGACTCTTCTTGAAGAGCGGCGTCTCCGGCGTATTGATGTACTTGGGTCCGGCTTCATCCGTGTCCAACAACCGCCGACCACCGAAACCGACGACGCGCCCCAATTGATCTCGAATCGGAATCAGCAAGCGCCCGTGGAAGAAGTCGTACTCGCGACCATCATTTTGGCGCACCAAGCCCGCCTCCAGTGCGGCCTTGAAACTGTCACGGTCCCCGGCAATCCCATCGGTGATCGGATTGCCTCGGGCCGCCGACCAACCCAACCCGAAGGCCTTGGCGGTCGCCGACGTGAGCCCTCGATCTTCCAAGTACTTGCGCGCCGGAGCTCCTTCCGGTCCCGCCAAAGCGCGCTCATAGTGTTGCTGAGCGCGTTCCAAAATGGAAAAGAGCTGCTCGCGGCGTCCGCGATCTTCGCGCCGCCCGCGCGACCAGTTGCTGGGCAATTCAATGCCGGTTGCGCGCGCTAATAGCTCCAGGGACTCGTGAAAGGTCAAGCCGTCAAAGCGCTGCACAAAACTAATGACGTCGCCACCCGAGGCGCAGGCGCCGTAGCAATTCCAGGTGCCCCGGCGCGGGTCCAGTTTGAAGGAAGGCGTGCGCTCTTCGTGAAAAGGACAGCGAGCTTCATAAAGCGCGCCGGCACGCTTCAGCTCGGGCACGCGTTCGCGCACAAAATCCTCAATCGGCGCGCGCAACTTCACGCCCTCAATGATTTGTTTGAATTGGATGTCGTCCACGGGATCACCACTTGGCCGTCGCCCGCTTCAGCCAGCGGAGCGGTTGCCGTCACCCAAAGAATAACGTCCAGCTACTTGGAGCTCTTGCTTTCGCCGCCGGAGGATCCACCCTTCGCGGCCTTGTTGCAGGCCTGAACCCAGGTTGCGCTGGCAGCCAATTCCAAGAGTCTCGCGGGGCTCAGGTTCTCGGGTCTTGCGCGCGGATCCAAGCCCTCCTCCGCCAGCCAAGCATCGGCCGCTGCGCCACTCCCCAAAGCCACGGCACACAGGGCCCTCAATCCCTTGCGGCGCGAACGGAACAGGGCCTCGACCAGGCGATCAAAGGGTTCCAGCACGGCTGCTGTGGGCAACTCGGCGCGCCGAGCGAGATGAACCACCGCGCTCTCCACCCGCGGTCTCGGCCAAAAGGAGCTGGGCGCCACGCGCCGCCCCAGTCGAGTCTCGTAGAGCGCCTGCAAACGAATGCCGAGCGGTCCGTAGCCGGCTTGATTGGAGCCGGCGGCAACGCGTTCGGCCACCTCCGTTTGAACCAGCGCGGTCATGCTGAGCGGAGGGTTCGGACTGCGCGACAGCACCACCAAAAGCGGTGAGGCGATTGAGTACGGCAAATTGCTGACCAAATGCCAGGGCTCATCCTGCGGAAGTCGAAGCGTCACTTCGGGTGCGAGTTCATGCTTGCCGGCCAGAATGTCCGTCCGGATCAATTCCGCTCCGGGATAGGGTTCGAGAAAGGGAGCCGCCACTTCGGCCAGGCGCCGGTCCACCTCCACCGCCAGTAGGCGTACGCCTTCGGCGGCCAAGTGCACACTGAGAAAACCACAGCCCGGCCCCACCTCAAGCACGAAGTCGCCCCGCTTCACACCCGCATCCGCAACGATCGCGGCCAATAAATTTTCGTCGAGCAGGAAGTTTTGGCCGAGGCGCCGCGAGGGATGAAAGCCGGCCGCGTCCAACGCCGCGCGAAACTCGCGCCAGGGAGGTCGGCGCAGGGGATTGTGTTCGTTCCCGCTCAAAGCGCCGAAGCCCCGCGCGCCAGCTGTGCCAAGCCTTCGGGCGCATTCGGCCTCGACTGCAATTCGTTCAACAAGGACCAAGCATCGCGGCCCCAACGGCGACCGATCGCAAATAGCTTTTCGTCAACAACTTCGCCTTCGCCCCAATTCGGTGCCGCTTTCCACAGGTACTCAGCAGCATCCGCGCAATGTCGCGCGCCGAGGTCGCGCGAAGCAGTCCGCGGGTCGAAATTCAACGCATTGAGGGCATCGGATCCGTACAGCTCCCGGCGGCGATATAGATAGGAACCGCCCATGGCCGAGACTCGATCGGAGGCGCCCGTGGGCAAGCCTTCGCTGCGACCGGGCACGCGCTCGGTCACCCATTCCCAAACATTGCCCAAAAGGTCGTAGCAGCCCTCCGCCGTCGCGCCGCGCTCAAAAGTCCCCACCGCGACAGGCGCCAAGACGCCCAGCTCCATAGTGTTGGCGTACGCCCGTTGGGGAACCGGCCCCCAGGGGTAGTGCAGGGCGCGGGGACCCGCCGCGGCGCGCATCCATTCCCTCGCACTGGGCAAGCGCATGCCGCGCCTAACACCCAAGTCTTCCGCCTGGGCGAAATCGAGCGGCGCGGGCAAGTTGTGCGATCCCTGGGACCAACCGGATTCGATCGGAAGGCTCGCGGAACCGAAGTAGTGCAGCCAATCGCCGCGCGTGATCTCGAATCGGTCCATCAGCAGCGCTTGCGGCAAACTGCAGTCGGCGAAGCTGCTGCCATGCCCCACCAAATCGCACCTCGAAGCGGGCAAAAAGGCCAAGCCCTCCAACTCGTGCAGCGCTCTTGTAACCGTTTCGCCTCCGGAACAAGCGCAGAGCATCGTTCCCAAGAGAAGTGTTCGCACCGCGGCCGCGCCGCCTGCGCTGCGCCCGATTCGAGTCGCAACCCATGCGCCAAAAGCGACCCATGGCCGTGCGGATCCGGCGTCGCATGCCGGGCGACCTGATTCCGGCCTGGGGGCTATTGCCTCGGAACTGCCCGTGGTGCAGCAGTTCGCTTCACTCCGCTGCCCGGACGTCAAGGCTTGCGCGGCGCGCCTAGCCACCATTGTCACAATTGGGGTGCGCGCCGATCCCAAACGGAGCAGCAAGTCCAGCGGGACATCGAAACCAACTCCGGCCCGTGCCCCAGTCCAAGAACTTAGTTTCCGCTTCCGCTGGTCAAGGGAGCGGTGCCGACTGAGGGATCTTCCAGAACGAAGATCTCCACACGGCGGTTTTGCTGGCGATGTTCCGACGTGTCATTGGGCGCAATCGGCTCATTGGGACCGAAGCCGGCGATCACGATGCGGGCCGAGTCAATGCCGCCATTGGTCTTCAGGTAATCGGCCACGACCACCGCGCGCAATGCGGAGAGCTGAAGGTTGCCGAAGGGAAACTTCTTGAGGCTCTCTGCGCGCACAATCGGAACGTTGTCGCTGTGGCCGCGAATCCAAATGCGCTGATAGGAACCCTGGCGAATTTGACTGGCCAGGCCCTCAAGCACGGCTTTGCCGCTGGAACGAATCTCGGTCGAGCCCGTGTCAAAGATGACGGCATCCCCAAGGCTGTAGCCGTAGCCACCCTCCACTTGGAGCGGAGTCACGCCCTCCAGATTGGTCGACCCACGCCCCACTTCTTTCATCAACCGGCGCAACTCTTCCATGCGCTCATCAATCGGGTCGATGAAAGCTCCGGCCTCCGTGGTACCCGGCTGGTCCAGAAGTGCCGCCTCGTCGCGCAGCGTCCTCAGTTCCGATTCCAATTCGGCCGACCAGCGCTGGGCTTCTTGGGCTGTGCTCTGGTAATAGCGAGCCATGTCGGCCAGCTCGTCGTAGCGCTGCCGGGTGACACAGGAACTCGTTGAAAGGCTGAGCGCAATGGCGCCAGCCACTCCCAACCAAACCCGTCTGTTCGACTCGATTCGTTCCCAACCCATGGCAGCAAGTCCCTTGTTGTTTGTCGTCGGCGATCAATTTGAACGGCTGGCAGCGTGCTCGCCGTTCAGAGAGCGCGGGAGCCTACAGCTCTAAGCTCCCGCTGAGGGACGAATCCCACCGCTTAATGGATATCCGTAGGGGCCGCGCCGTTCAAGCACGGGCCCCATAAGGATGAAATCGGGCCCGCTCAAATGCAGCCCTGGGAGTGCCCAGTTTTTTGAACTCGGCACCCGTCTGTGGCTTTGGGACCCCCTGGGGCTGGAAACAATCGCTTCCGCCCAACTTTGGGCCCTCAGCCGATGAATTCGAAGGGGTTACTCGGGAATGCCGGCGCCAAAAAGATTGGCGACCGTGCGGGCAGCGCCCGAGGCCTCGCCGCGTCCCATCGAGATCAAAACCGGAAGCCCGAGAATCAGGATCACGGTCGTGAGGATCATCATGGCGCGCATGCCCATGCTTTCGCTTTCGTCCCCTGCCGCCGCTTCGCGCGGAGAACTGCGGCGCACCGGTGCGCGCGAAGTCGCGCCCTGCTGATCCTCATCGTCGTCTTCCTCGACCTCGGCCTCGTCCAAGTCAATGTCGGCCGGAGCGTGGACCACAGGCACGTCATCGTCGAATTCATCGACAATGGTCTCGGCACCGATATCGCCGCCAATGATTTCTTCGGTGGCCATGCCCACGGGCGACAGGTCCTCCTCAAAAACCAATTCCTCGCTCGCGCCGACGGTGTCGCCACCGGCCAGCTCATTGCGAAGATCTTCGACATCGGTGCGGCGCAGGCGCATGGTCTCGCCCTCTCGGAAGGCCCGAATTTCACCTTCGGAAACCAAGCGCTTGAGCTCTTCTTCCTCAAGCCGCAATTGGTCCAGGGCCTCATCGAAACTAAAGAACCGTTCGTCTGCCACGGGGTTTGCTCCTTACTCGCTGCGGTCGTGTAGCGTAATTACAACGTTGCGCTGGTTGGCGTGCGGCGAACTGCCGGCGACCAAGACTCCATAGCAACGGGGAAAACTGATTGGGAATGAAATAGTAATCGCGAAAGGCCTGCGTGGGGCGAGACCGATGCCGGATTGATCGTGTCGTCTGATGGCCCGCACTACTTGTTGCCCGGGTCGGGGTCGCCGGCGTCCAGGCGATCCTGCAAGTCCTTGAAGGAGTGCTGGGACTTGTCGTTCCAACCATCCACCGCAAAATCGAGTCCGATGTTGCGCGCGCCGACCCAAGTTACGCTGGCCATGCTTTTACTGCCACCTGTTGCGGCGTACACGGACAAGCGCTTTTCGATCGTGTCGATCACATAGAGCACGTTGCCGCCGGTCATGTCCGGGCCGGCCACGGCGATCATGCGATGGTTGGAATCGGAAGAAGCGAAGGAGCTGGTGGCCGGGAAGTTGCCGCCTTCGTCCTGGGGCGAGCCCGAGACCGGCTCCAAAAAGGCCCCAAAGGCTGCCAGGCCGAGGCCGGCGACGAGAATCCATCCAGGGCTGTCGATTCGCTTGCGCATGGGGTTTTGATTCGGACGGGGGAACACCAAGGGGGACATCCGAGCGAAGTATCCTAGCTTGGTGCCGCAGTTGCGGCCACCGAGCCAAAAATTACTCCGGAGTTGCGACGACCCTTTGCCAGGGGCCTTTTGGGTGCCCAGGGCCCCAATCACCGCCGATTAGAAGCCCTCCAAGTCGCCGGAAATCGTCTCCACAAGGTCTTTGACAGTGATCAACCCGCTGGGGTTCTTGCTGTCGCCAACGGTGGCTGCCCGCTGCCCGCTGGCGCGCAAGCGTGCCAACGCGCGGTCCACGGACAAATCCTCGGGCACATTGGCGATACTGCGCATGTGCTCGAGCACCGCCACTTCGGGTCCGGCCCGCAACACGTCCAGTTGGTGCACATATCCCAAAACGCCCCCGGAGCCCCAAACCGGCAGGCGACTGTGCTTGGAGTGGGCCGCTCGCTCGAACAATTCCGCCTGGGATTGATCGGGATCCAAGCATTCGACTTCGCACCAGGGAATCATCTCCGTTTTGAGCAGGATCCCGCGCAGCTTGAGGGCGTTTTCGGCCAGCGGCATGGCGTGCGGAACCATGGCTCCACTGCGCGTGCCATGGTCCAGCAACTCGGCCAGGGCTTCGCGCCCGAGAATGCGCTGAAATTCACCGCGATCGAGACCGAAGACGGAAACCATCGCCGATGAGAGCAAGCGCAGGGGCCACGCCAAGGGCAGGAAGAGCAATTTTGAAAGGGCGATCCAAGGGGCCGCAAACGCCATCAAGTGTTGCGGGTGATGGCGATACAGATCCTTTGGGAACAGCTCGGCGTAGAGAATATCGATGGGTGTCTTCACCTGGG
>JAJDES010000587.1 GCA_029259675.1 Planctomycetota bacterium | reverse complement strand
GGTTGAGGCGCTCGCGATCGGGATCGGCGGCGGCATCGATTTGCGCTATGCGCTCGCAAACAATGCCAAGAGCATCCTGGGCATCGAAATCAACCCGACCACTGTCGATAAAGTCGGCAAGCAATTCGTTGACTTCAATGGAGACGTCTACCACAAGCCCGGTGTGACCGTGGAAGTTGGGGAGGGGCGCAGCACCCTGCGACGCCTCGACCAGAAGTTTGATTTGATTCAGTTGTCGGGTACCGACACTTACACAGCCGGCAATTCGGGAGCCTACGTGCTCTCCGAGTCTTACCTGTACACCAGCGAAGCCGTCGGAGAGTATTTGGATCACCTCAAGCCGGGCGGAACCCTCGGCATGATTCGACTGGCTTACGATCCTCCGCGCGAAAACCTGCGCTTGTTCGCCATCGCGTTGGAAGAGTTGCGCAAGCGAGGCGTTGAGAATCCCAGCCAGAACGTGGTCGTGGTCTTTCGCGAAAACTACGTCGAAGACTTTGATCAAGTCATCCGCTTCTCAGGCGTTGTGGTTTCAGTCGATCCCTTGGGGGAGGCGGACCTCGCCACCTACAAGTCCATCGACGGACTGCGCAAGCATCGCCTGGTGTATTACCCGGGTATGGAGGGCGAGAACGAGTTCAGCCAATTGGCGGCAGCGATCGAAGCTGGAACGGAACAAGAGTTCTACGACAACTACTACTACGACGTGCGTCCGGTTAGTGACGATGCGCCCTTCTTCTTCAATTTCTACCACTGGGGCGATGTGCTCGGAACGACGGTCAAAACCGAGGGTTGGCACGACCTAACGGGCGGCCCCGTGGGGTTGAAGGTTCTCGGCTCACTGCTACTTCAAACGAGCCTGTTGACGGCGATTCTGGTGATCCTGCCGCTCCTGGTTCTGCGCACAGGCGGCCTCAAAACGCGCTATGCGGGACGCACCCTGTGCTACTTCATCGCATTGGGCGCAGGCTTCATGTTCCTGGAGATCAGCACGATTCAACGCTTGGTGCTGTTCCTCGGCCATCCCACCTATTCGCTAACGGTCACGCTGTTCTGCTTCCTCTTCTTTGCAGGTTTGGGAGCTCTTTACGCCGGCCGATTCAGCGCCCAACCCGCACGAGCATTGCGAGTTATCGTTTGCTTGATGGCCGTGGGCATCGGTTTGATGGCGCTGTTCCTAGAAGATGTCTTGCACTGGGGCTTGGCCTTTCCGCTGCCGGCGCGCGTGGCCATGGCCGCGGCTTTGCTGGCACCCTTGAATTTCCTAATGGGCATGCCCTTCCCGATCGGATTGGACCGGCTCAAGCGCATCGAACCGCGCCTCGTGCCCTGGGCCTTGGGAGCCAACGGCAGCGCCAGCGTCGTCGGTTCGATCCTGTGCATCATCATCGCCATGAGCAGCGGCTTTCGCACAGTCTCCCTAATCTCACTCGCCATTTACGTCGGCGGCATGCTGCTATTCACAACGGGCTCGCTGTCGCCGGCCAAGGAAAACGCTTGATCGCGATTGGCGCACAGAATTCGATCTTGGCGCTGACGTAAGGAATTCGCGCGAATATTGGGTCGCGTAGAATTCTTGCTTTCGAACCTGAGCTCCGCTCTTTGGATGGAGTGGCGGCTGTCGTTTTGTTGATGAAGCGAGGCGCGAAGCGCTGCGGGTTGTGCCAGCCATTTGACAGGGCCCCTCTGTTTCCAGGGGTAGTGACATTCGTAGCAAATGGCATTTGCTACGAGGGGAATGGAGGTTGCTATCGCATTGCGAATTCCGGCCATGTCTTGAAAGCAAGTCATGTTTGAAGCCCACGGGGAGCTGCGTTCGCAACGAGACCAGGTGCAAATAGGCCCTGACTGGCTCTAGGGGGCGCTGCAGTGCAATGTCATGCCGCCGATTTTGAACCTCTTGGAATCCGTGGACTCGTTTATATTGGAGATCGTGTGGATCGCGCTTTCCCAATAAATTGAATCGCCAGGAACTACCAAAAGTCAGTGAAACGGCTTTCACTGCGGTATTCGAAATTTAGTTATGCCCAAGCTCAGCTCCATTGCGATCGTAATTTTAGCGAGTCTTTGCCTTCACACCGATTTGCTGGCCCAGACGCATTATTTAAAAGCTTCCAATACTGGCGGCTTTGATAGCTTCGGCTCGGCAGTCGCCATTTCGGGGGACACCATGGTCATTGGTGCGCCCGGAGAAGCGAGCGGTGCGAATGTCGTCAACGGAAATCAGGAGCTGAACACTCACGAATACTCGGGTGCGGCCTATGTCTTCGTGCGCGACGGATCGACATGGACTCAGCAGGCTTATTTGAAGCCCTCCAACACGGGCGCTCACGACGATTTCGGAAGTGCCGTGGATATATCGGGCGACACGATCATTGTTGGCGCGCTCGGCGAAGACAGCAACGCTACTGGCGTGGATGGCGATGCGACTGACAATTCAGCTCTCTTTGCGGGGGCCGCATACGTGTTCGTGAGAAGTGGAACGACGTGGACGCAGCAAGCCTACTTGAAACGGGTCGGACCGGAATTGTCATCATTCTTTGGAGCTTCCGTCTCCATTGACGGTGATCGAGCTGTTGTCGGGGCTCCAGGCAATTCGAGCCGAGCCTATGTATTCGTCCGCAACGGATCGACTTGGAGCCACGAATTCACTCTCACGTACCCAAGCCTCACCTTCAACTTCGACTTTGGCCGATCCGTTTCGATCTCGGGCGACACCATTATTGTTGGCGCGCCCAATGAGAAAAGCAACGCGACGGGAGTCAATGGGGATCCTTTCGATACGTCCCTAACCAAAGCCGGCGCCGCCTGGGTTTATGTCAGGAACGGGTCGAGTTGGACGGAGCAAGCCTACTTGAAGTCGTCGAATACGACGTTCCTGCAGGAGTTTGGATCAGCAGTGGCGATCTCGGGCGACTTTGCCGTAGTCGGCGCCTTTGGTGAACGCGGAGAATCAAATTTTGTGGATGGCGATCAAACTGGTGGAAACGATTTCGATTTGGGTGCGGCTTATGTTTTTGAAAGAACCGGTACTTCATGGGCTCAAAACGGGTACTTGAAGGCCTTTGATTCTGACGAAGACGACAGGTTTGGCGTTTCGGTGGATATTTCGAGTAGGGCCGTGGTGGTCGGCGCCACGCGTGAGGAAAGCCTCGCGCAGGGATTGCACGGGGACTACGCCTCCAACGACTCCGTTCAAGTCGGAGCGGCATACTTGTATGCGCGCAACGGATCCGGGACTTGGAGCCCCCACGCCTACATCAAGGCTTCCAATGCGGAAGGCCAAGACCTGTTCGGCTCGTCTGTGGCCTTGTCCGAAGATTTTGTTCTTGTCGGCGCACTTGGAGAGGACAGCGTCGCCGTCGGCCTGAATGGGGATCAATCATCGAACGAATTGAACTACGCCGGATCGGCTTACTTGTACAATCTTCCGACCAGCTTGGTCGGGGATGTGCCGCGTGTGTCGCTTGACGACGGGGGCCAATACAGCATGTCGATCGACGCGGGAGTTGCCCGAGCAGATTGGTTCTATTGGATGTTTGGATCTGCTTCGGGTATTGCCCCGGGTTTGGATTTTGGAAACGGCGTACTGCTGCCGCTCAATTTTGACGCCTATTTCAACTTCACTCTGAACAAACCCTTCTCTGGAATCTTCAGTAACTACATTGGCCAATTGGATGCCAATGGCAGAGCCACGGCGACCCTTACGATTCCCCCTGGAACGGATCCGACCCTTGGATCCCTCGTTCTGAACCACGCTTATGTGGCAACCGAAATGCTCGGCTCAATCGAATTCGCCAGCAATGACGTCAGGGTTGAATTGAAGACATTGAACGTTCCGCCGATCTGCAATGTCGTTCTCGCGGGTCCGGGCCCGAATGCCGGTCAGCTGACATTCTTTGACGCCGGCGGCTCCTTCGATACGGACGGATCCATAGCCGATTACTCTTGGGATTTCGGGGATGGCGATATGGCCGCCGGCCCCAGTGGCATTATTCACAGTTACACAGATCCGGGGAGCTATCTTCTAACTCTCACCATTACGGACGACGGAGGGGCGGATTCGAGTTGCTCACTGGAAGTGATCGTGGACCCCTGAGTGAATGGGGCCGAACCGCGCTAGCCGGAAACGGCCGGCAAGCTTCGGATGCTTGTGCGCGGATTCGCTCCATTGGCATTTGAGGGAAGCTTCAATAATCACTTGCCGTCGAGTGGCACCTGCATTCGCGGCCCAAAGTTCAATCTAGGCCGCAAGGCATTCATCATTGCCGGTTCGTAGCAAGGACCTATTAAGCGTTCGTCGCGCAGGTCGCATTGAAATGCGCCTGCGGCGATTTGCTCAGTCTCCCAAGGGGGCAATGCGGTAAGCGCAGCGCCTGTCGCCCTCGAGCATGTATTCGTTGCGCTCGACTTGGACCTTGGATCCCAAGAGTGTGCGGAAGAGTTCGAGTTCGGCGTCGCAGAGCCCCGTGCAGTATTCAGCAGCGGCGCAGATTGGGCAGTTGTTCTCAATCAGTTGGAAACTGCCGTCGGATCCTCGCTTCCACTCGGCCATGTAGCCCTCGCGCTTGCGAATCGCAGCTAGGGCGGCGACTTGTTTGGCCAGCGGCGCGCCGGCTGAGGGCATCTCCTGCGAGTACTGTTCCTGCTGTTGCCGGGTGCGCTGGTCGACGAGTTTTTGCAGGCCGTCGGGTCCAAAGGCTTCGCGCGCGGCCGCGAGCATGCCGAGCGCCAACTCGGAATGATTGTCGGGGAAGCGTTCCTGGGCTTCATCGGTCAGGCGCCAGATCCTGCGCGGGCGCCCGACCCGGCCGGCCTCATCTTCAAATTGGACGGAGCCCTCTTCCACCAACTTGGCCAAGTGCTGGCGCACGGCCATGGTGGTCACGTCCAGGCGCTTGGCCAGGGCGGTTGCCGCCTGGGGACCCTTCGTCTTGAGCTGATGAAGAATCTTCTCGCGGCTGGAGGGATTGGGGCGAGGGCTCACGGGTTTGACTAATGAGAGTTTAGTAAGCGAAGCCTTGACATATTAGCAGGTCGGGTCGAGATCCATAGGCTGGGACCGGCGGCTGGGAGCAGGACCTGTCCCACGGCGAGACTTTGGCTGGCCGGCTTCGGATTCAAACAGGCCCAAAGTCCGTTCAAGACCGGCGCTTGCCGCGATCGAAGAAGGGGTTGGAGAATCCCCATGCTTCAACCTCTTTCCGGTTCTGCGGCTGCCCACGGCTTGACCAAGTTGGCGGCCCAACACAATCCCCAGCCCATCGCAATGGAGTCAGCTCCTGCGCCGGAGCGCATGGATAGTGCGAGTTTCTCCCAGGAAGCCTTGGCCATGCTCCAAACGGAGCAAGCGGCCGGCGGAACCTGAGGCTGAATCCAGCCGCCCTCCTTGCGAGGGTGCAAAACGGTTCGATCTGCGGCCGCTCAGTGGTCGCCTTGACCCAGCTCGCGTTCGATTTCCACCAGTAACTCCGCGAATCCGACTTCGCCTGGAAACTGGCTCGCCAAGAGTTGCGCCAGGGGGTGGGCTTCCGTCCAGCGCTCCTCACTGACATAAATGTCGATCAAACTTTGCGGTGGCGATGGATCTTTGGGTGCCAGGCGGTGTGCATTGAGAAATGCTTCTTCCGCTTCTTTCAGTCGGCCCAATTGATGCAAAGCCAAGCCGTAGTTGTTCGCCACGCGGGCCCTATCCGGCATTAACTCCGCCGCTCGGCCCAGGCTTTCGGCCGCCGCTTCGATATTGCGCATCTCGCCCAGGAGCAAACCCAGGGAATAGTGCAATTCGCCCTCGTCCGGCACCTCCCGGATTCCGTCGCGCAGGATTTTCTCCGCTTCGGGGTCGCGGCCCATTTCGTTCAGAAGGTTGGCGAGATTGAAGCGTGCGGGAAGGAAGGCCCGGTCGAGCTCAATCGCCAAGCGATATTCATGTTCGGCATTGGCTTTGTCGCCAACCTGTGCGTGCATCACGGCCAGGTTCAAATGTGCCGAGGGCAAATCGCCCGAAGCCAATTGGGAGGCGATGAATTCTTCCTTGGCCGCGGCAAAGGCCGCTCTCCAATAAGTAGGCATTTCCCGCTCTTGCACTCCCAACATGGCGCGCGCGGCGTGGATGCGAACGGAGCGCAAGGGATCCTGTAGCCGCGGACCGGCGGCCGCAATGACGGCTCCCGTGGGCGCTCCGGCAAGTGATTCCAGCGCAGAGCCGCGCACGAGCGGATCGGTATCGGCAGCTCGTTCGACCAAGAGCTCGAGCAACTTCACCTGATCGGTTTCAACGCGCGTATACAACGGAATGGCGGTTGCGCGTGCGATTCCCGGGGCCTTCGAATCACCGATCAATTCATGCAGGAGGTCGTTCGCGCCGGGCGCGGCGTTCTGTCCGGCAGCAATCGCCCGACCAAAGTGCGGCTTGCGCTCGGGCCCGAACCACTCAACGATTTTCGATGCCGCCCAAGCCGAGGATTGATCTGCGTGGCACGCGTTGCACGTATTTGGCGTACCCAGTTCGTCCGACAAATCGGGGCGCGGAATGCGAAAGCTGTGATCGCGCCGCTCATCAACGACCATATAGGTACGCGCGGGCATGTGGCAGTTGACGCACTGGGCGCCCGCGCTACCGACTGAATGGTGGTGGTGTTCGGGGCTGTCGTAATCCTTGACAGTGAGAGTGGGGAAGCGCTCAAGGGGTGCGAAGGTCGAATGGCATTGGGCGCACAATGCATTGCCCTTGGCCAATGGTTTGAGGCTGTGCGGGTCGTGGCAGTCGCTGCAGGCAACGCCGGCTTGGTGCATCGCGCTTTGGGCGAAGGAGCCCCACACATACACCTCTTCGATCATTTGTCCGTCGGGATGGTAGAGATCTTGACGCAGGAGCGAGGGTTGGAACTCATCCAAGAAAGGCTGCGTGTGATCCCAGCGCGAATCGAGCGCATGGCGGCGACTGTGACAGGGGGCGCAACTGTCGATTTGGGCCGCCGGAGCTCCTCGGCGCAGCAAGCGCGCCAGTCCCTTCGTGTCTTCGGCCCCATAGGATTCGCCGGGTTTCGATTGCTGAGCCCAGGCGATGTGCTCTTGGCCGGGGCCGTGGCAGGCCTGGCAACCGACGTCGATCTCTTCCCAGGTCGTGCTGTAGCTGTCGCTTTCCAAGTCGTACTGCGCGCGCAGATCCGTCGAGTGGCAAGCGGCGCACATTAGATTCCAGCGTTGATAGCGACCGGACCAGTGGAAGGGATCACCGGCTTCGAAGCGCTCATCGGGGTAGAGGGAAAACCATTGCTTGCGATTGGTGTCCCACGCGGCGGTCAAGCATTGCAGTCTGCCGGCGTCGGCTTCGATTAGGTACTGCTGCAGCGGTTCGACCCCGAAGGTGTACAGCACTCGAAACTTTTCAATCAGCCCGGCAGAGCTTTCCGTTTGCACGAGAAAGTCGTCGCCCTCGCGTGAGAAGGACCAAGCTTGCCCCAGATGCTCGAAGCTTGAATCCGCAAAGTCGCCCAGGACGGTGGCCGGCGTAGCGGGCTGCATGGCCAAGTCGTGGTGCGACCCGCCCCAGGCCGCGGCTTCACCCGGGTGGCAACTTGCGCAGCCCACATCGGAAACGAAGCGATTCCGCTCTTGGGAGGGGCCGGGTGGCGCGGGCACGTGCGCCGCTTGGGTGAGTTCGGATTCCGGTCCGACTTCGGAATCCTGCAGCTCGGTGGAGGGTTCGGCCTTGCCGCCGCAGGCCCCAAGCAGTGCGCTGAGGAAAAGGAGCGGTAGCGAAAGACCTTGGAGCGGCTTGGGCATGCTTGCGATTTCAGGTGGGGAGGGCATTGCGCGGAGACTACCCCTTAGTCGCTCAGTGGGGGCGTGGGTACTGCTGCAAATGCGCATGGGTCCTGCGACCGTAAAGACCTCAAAGTGGGTCCATTTGGACGGATTGGGGTGGCGTTGGGCGATCGGCGGCCAGTATGGCGCTCCATCAAACCGGCTCCAAGGATCTGCGGCTCCTCGCTAATTGGCGAGCCGCTCGCGTCTGCGCTGCATGCGCAACCTGCGATCGATTTCATCCAAGGCATCCACGGCAGTGTCCCAGCCGGTGTAAATCTGCATCTTTTTGCCGGACACAAGGTCGCCGACGACAAAAACTCCCTCGCAACTACTTTCGAACTTGTCGGATACCAGGGCTTTGCCGGCTGCGTCGAGGTCGGCCTTCACCGACTGCAATAAATCGTTGTAGGCGATAATTCCCAGACTGACGATCGATCGATCCGTTTCGACAACAGTTCCGCCCTCGAGTTCAAATCCCTCCAGACCTGTCTGCTTCGCATCGCCTATCACGCGCACAATGGGCTGCGTATGAAGCTTCATTCCATATCCGCCCAGGAGTTTGCGGGCATCTTCGGAGTAAGAGGGATCGGCCCCGTTCGTCAAGAGGTCCATGCTTTCGTGCCCGTAGCGCTCCATCATCATGGCCGCGATGTACACCTGAGTGTCGCTGTCACCGATCACGGATAGTTTGTGCCCGATCGTTTGATGGCCGTCGCAGCGGATGCAATAAATGGCGTCGCCGCGATTGGCGAAGGGCAGGATCGGTTCAATGGAGCCGCCGATCTTTGGTTGTATGTCCATGATGCCCGTGGCGACAACCACGAACTTGGCGACCATGGAGTGCTCGCCCTCGCGATCCTTCCACTTGAGCAGAAAGCCTTCGCCATCCTGCTCGAGGCTGTGGACCTTAGCTTTGATGGTGCGGCAACCGTCGCCAAGGTCCGGCTCACTTTGGATCCAGTCCAGGGTGGAGCGGGTCGTGGAAGTGATCGGGCGCTTGAGGTCGTGCATACCCGGAATGTTGTCCACCTGCGCAACCCATGTGGCTCGACCCTTGCGCTTGCTGTCCGCATCGCCCAAGAACAGCGCGGCTTTATTCCGATTGAGCACAGCCCTCAAGTAGGCCATGGTTCCGGATCCGCCGGCGCCAATGACCGCGACATCGAAAGTTTCTGATTCCATGTTGGGATTCCCTCAGGCGATGGTGATCGATCAAGTGCCCATAGCATAGGCTTGGGTGGAGCTACGAGGGCGCGGTCCGTGCGGCAGTTTCAGATTCTTCGCGCGAACGGACAGGCGCAGAACCCATCCCATTTCAAATTCGTTAGTCATGTCAACCGAATCGTCTGCATCGAAGGGCTGGCCGCCCGGCTTGCTGGATGCCCTTGAGGCAACGAGGTACTGGTTCGACTCTGTAGATCAATTGGGACCGACGGGATTCGGGCACCTGCCTAATTTTTCCTTTGAGCACGGGGGGCTGGCGCATCTTCTGCGCTTTACGCGCCTGGAGGCTTACACCGGCGAGCAGCTTGAAACCGAGAGTGCTCGAATCCAAAAATTGGCCCAAGCGGGTGCGGACCTCGCCGTTCCATTGGCGGCTGCCGAGCAAGTCGGGGACCTGGCGATTCGCATTCTCGATGAGAAATGGCGGCCACAGGTTTTTACTGCCGGCAGCGGGGGACTCGGCAAAGTCCTTAAGTGGACGCCCGACGAATTCTTGCACTGCGGGCAAGCCCTGGGCGACGCTCACCGCGCTGGTCAAGCATTGTTTGGGAACATGCAAGCTGCGCCCGGGCATGCACGGATTCGGGCAGCCCTTCGGTCAGGTAAGTTGAGTTCCGAGTGTGAGGCGCTTTGGAAGCGAATCGAAGCCAAGGGACTGCCATTGAGCGATTGGCAATCGTTCGTCTTCGGCGAGACAATCTGTTGGTTGCCCCGCAACGGAGAGATGTTGCTCGCAGGCATGTTAAATGCCGGCTTGGGTTCCCAGGACTTAGAGTTGGGAAGAGTCGCCCGGGAACTTTTTGCGCAAGCCGGACGGGTGGGGGCGAATGGCGAAGTTGAGGCGGAAGCTCCTTGCTTGCAATCGTTCTTGAAGGGCTATCGAAGCCGGGCTGATCGTTCGGGCTTGGACCCCGATTGCCTGCAGCTCCTCATGGAGCTACAGCACCTCCTTGGGAATGTCGGGAGCCCTGCGAGTTGAGCGCGGTTGCTTTCAACGGCTCAGTAGGCGCATGCCGACTGCCTTGGCTACAAATCGGTTGAATCGGGCGGCATTGCCGAAACGCCAGCTGCGTGCCGAGTCAGCTAGTTGAAGTGCGTAGGGAGATGCCGTCGCTCAGCGGGGCTTTGTGGGCGCCGGCGCCCGCTGCGGTGGCCAGGCTTGGGGGCAGAGGCTAGAGTCTCTCCACAACGCCAATTGGGCCAAAGGGGCCGCAACCACATATGAAGATCGTTTCCATCGGTGCCGGACCCGCCGGACTCTATTTCAGCATTCTGTTCAAGAAGGCTCACCCGGACGCCGTCGTGCAAGTCTTCGAGCGCAACCGCGCCGACGATACTTTTGGCTGGGGCGTGGTGTTCTCCGATGAAACCCTCGACAATTTTCAACGGGCGGATCCGGAGAGCTTTGCGTCCATACGTTCCAATTTCGCCTACTGGCCCAATATCGAAACCTACTACGGTGGGGAACTCGTTACGTCCACAGGGCACGGCTTCTGCGGCTTGGCGCGCAAGAAGCTGCTGCAAATTTTCCACGAGCGCTGCGTGGAGCTTGGCGTCGAACTCCACTTCAGTGCGGAAGTTGACAATCTCGACCAATTTGGCGATGCCGACCTGATTCTCGGCGCGGACGGCATCAACAGCATGGTGCGCGAAACCCACGCACAGCATTTCAAGCCCAGCCTCGATTGGCGTCGCAACAAGTTTTGTTGGCTGGGGACGAGCTTGCCGTTGGAAGCCTTCACTTTCATCTTCCTTGAGAACGAGCACGGCCTCTTCCGCGTGCACGCCTATCCCTTCCAACGCGGTGACAACCCCCTCAGCACGTTTATTGTCGAGTGTTCGGAAGCCACTTGGAAGCGCGCCGGCTTGGATCAAACCAGCGAAGAGCAAACGGTGGCCTACTGTGAAGATCTATTCGCCGATTATTTGAAGGGGCACCCCCTTTTGGTCAACCGCTCAGTTTGGCGCACTTTCCCAACCGTGCGCAACGAATCTTGGCACCACGAGAACATCGTCATTTTGGGCGATGCGGCCCACACAGCGCACTTTTCGATCGGC
The DNA here is from genome assembly GCA_029259675.1 of Planctomycetota bacterium. Lineage (GTDB taxonomy): Bacteria > Planctomycetota > UBA1135 > UBA1135 > JAJDES01. Next base: position 8,565 of record JAJDES010000587.1, on the reverse strand, counting down.
TCGGGTACCAAGCTGGCGATGGAAGATGCGATCGCACTGAACGAGGCCTTCAGCCAGCTGGGCCTAAACGATGTGCCGCGTGTGTTGGCGGCCTACCAGGACTCTCGCTGGGTCGATTCCATCAAGATTCAAAAGGCTGCTCAAACCAGTCTTGAATGGTTCGAAAACACAGAGCGCTACACGAAGCAAGATCCGATCCAATTCTCGTTCAACTTGATGACGCGTTCCAAGCGCATCACGTGGGACAACTTGGAATTGCGCGATCCCGAGTTGGTGCGCCAGGTTCGCGAGTGGTACGCGGACTCGGTTGGCGCCGCACCCAATTCGGACGGAAGTGTTCCCGTGCCCATCTTTACGCCCTTTGCGGCACGGGATCTCAAGCTCAAGAACCGCATCGTGGTCTCACCGATGTGCATGTACTCGGCCAAAGATGGAACGCCGGGGGACTGGCATCTGATGCACCTGGGGGCGCGTGCAACCGGCGGCGCGGGATTGCTCTTTACGGAAGCGACCAATGTTTCCAGTGAAGGGCGAATCACCCACGGGTGTACCGGCATGTACACGGACGAGCACACCCGGGCCTGGAAGCGCATCGTGGATTTTGTGCACGAGCACACGCAAACCAAAATCGGCATGCAGCTGGGTCATGCGGGTCGCAAGGCCTCGTGCAACTTACCGTGGGAGGGGGACGATCCGCTTAAGGATGAGACGGCTTGGCCAACCCTCGGTCCCTCGGCGGATGCCTTCGATCGCGGCTGGCATGTGCCCAAGCAAATGGATCGCGCCGACATGGACCGCGTACGGGCGGAGTTCGTGCGCGCGGCCGAGCGCTGCGAAGAAGCGGGCTTCGATACCATCGAATTGCACATGGCCCACGGTTACTTGCTCTCCAGTTTCATTTCTCCCAAATCGAATCACAGGCAAGACGAGTACGGGGGCAGTTTGGAAAACCGCATGCGCTACCCACTCGAGGTCTTTGAGGCTGTGCGCGCGGTTTGGCCCAAGTCCAAACCGATCTTCGTGCGACTATCGGCCAGTGATTGGCTGGATGACGCCGGCGGTTTGACCATCGACGATTCCGTTCAAGTGGCCTTGGCCCTCAAGCAGCGCGGATGCGACGTGATCGATGTGTCCAGTGCCGGCAACACGCCCGAGTCACAAGTGGAGTACGGCCGTATGTACCAAGCTCCCTTTGCCGAACAGATTCGGGCCGAGGCGGAGATTCCCGTCATGGCTGTTGGTGCCATTCTCGGGGCCGATCACGCCAACACGCTTTTGGCCGCCGGCCGGACCGATTTGTGCGCCATGGCGAGACCCCATTTGGTGAACCCGCACACGACCTTGCAGGCGGCCGTTCAATACGAGCACTACGATCAGTTTTGGCCCAAACCCTACTTGGCGGCCAAACCCAAACCCCGTACTGACTGATCAGCGTCGTCCTGCGCGAAGGCTTGGCAGCTCGCCTGTGCCGTTTGCTCGCGGCCCGACATCTCCGTTCACTTGTTGGTGGGACGGGAACAAATGCCACGCAGTTGCCCCGCTCCATAAATTGAGCGCTACCCTCTCACCCATGAATCGACAGATCCTCAGCGTCACAGGTTTGCTCCTGTGCGTCGCCTGCGCCGCAAGCCCGTCCAGCCCCAGCTTCGACCATCTCGGAGCGGAGGAATTGCGCGCCGAAGCCGAGCGGGTAGCGCACGAAACCATCATCTTGGATGGGCATATCGATTTGCCCTACCGGCTGCGCAGCAACCCCGAAGACGTCACTGTCCGCACGCCGGGCGGGGACTTCGATTACCCGCGCGCGATCGAGGGCGGTTTGGACGCTCCCTTCATGTCGATCTTCGTGCCGGCCGCAGCGGAAGCCGCGGGCGAAGCTAAGCAAATCGCCGACGAGTTGATTGACTTGGTCGAGAAGATTGCCGCCGACGCTCCCGATAAATTCGAAGTGGCGACTTCCACTTCAGACGTGCACAGACTCTTCGGTACTGGAAGAATCGCGCTCTTGATGGGCATGGAAAACGGTAGTCCGATTGAAGGCAAGCTCGACAATATCGACTACTTCCACGGTCGCGGAATTCGCTACATCACGCTCTGCCATTCCAAGGACAATCACATTTGTGATTCCTCCTACGACGAGCGCCATACCCACAGGGGCCTGACGGAATTCGGCCGCCAAATGGTGCGGCGCATGAACGACGTCGGAATCATGATCGACGTGAGTCACATTTCCGACGACAGCTTCTGGCAGGTGATGGATCTCTCCCAAACGCCCGTGATCGCCTCGCACTCGTCTTTGCGGCATTTCACGCCGGACTTCGAGCGCAACATGAGCGACGACATGGTGATCGCGCTGGCCGATCGCGACGGCGTCGTGCAAATCAACTTCGGATCCTCGTTTATCCAAGAGGATTTCCGCCGCTACGGTGAGCGCCGCCGGGCCGCCATCACCGAATTTTGCACAGCCCAAGAAGTCGAGCGCGATAGTGAAGTTGCGCGCAACTTTGTAAAGGAATACGACCTCGAGAACCCAAGGGTTCTCGCCGATGTCACGGACGTCGCCGACCACATCGATCGGGTTGTCGATCTCGTCGGTGTCGAGCACGTCGGCTTCGGTTCCGACTACGACGGCGTCGGCCCGACACTACCCACCGGACTCGAAGACGTCTCCCAATTCCCGACCTTGATCGCAGAACTCATGCGTCGCGGCTACACCGAGGCCGAATTAAAGCTGATCGCATCCGGCAACGTCCTACGCGTCTTCGAAGCCGTAGAGCAATACGCCGCTCAGCAAGCAACGAACTGATTGCCCCTGCCGGAAGGCTACTAAGCCTAATTCGACCGGAGAATGAAGTGAGTTGCGCACTGGGATTAGCGTTGATTTCTCCGTCGGAACTGTCAGAAACCCAGTTTTGGCCCCCACTCACTTCGAGCTTCTCTACCGCGGAGCGTGGCTGCATTCTTGAAGTTGCCTACAATGTGCTCTCGCTCCACCGCTCATCCCTGATTCGAGAATTCACCATGTCCACCTTGCTGCGTTCGCTGTGTTCACTTGCTTGCCTATTCATCGTCACCTCGCTTGCGCCTGCGGCACGGGCGGATACGGCGGCGGATGTTGCGAGTGCGAACTCGTCTTTGAAACGTGCGGAATCCAATTTGGAATTGGTGGATGGGTCGATCGGTCACTTGAAGAGTCCGCCGAAGGGTTCGGCGGCGAAGCTTGCGAAGATGCGCCTCGATGGAGCGTTGGGGGACATAGAGGCGGCCAAGAAGAAGTTGGAGGGCTTGTCGGGAGCGGGCGTTGCGGAAGCGACAAAGCGCTACAACGAAGCGGTCAAACTCCACAAGAAGCTCAGTGACATTTTGACCGGTGCGCCGCCCGCACCTGCGCCGACTCCTACTCCGTCGCCGACACCGGACCCCGCTCCCGATCCGAAACCGGATACGGACAAACCCAAGACGGTCAAGCTCGGCTACCCGCACGCGGACAACTTCAAAAACACGTTATTCACTTTGCGCCGCGTGGAAGCGGACACGGCTTCGTTGACGAATCTGATCGAGGCCCTGCGCCCGGTGAAAGATCAGCTGACGATCAACCATCGAAAAACCGCGGGCGCGATGGAGAAGATCAAGGAGACGCGCAGGCAGGCGGGTTTTGTGTCGACGGGGCTCGCCAAGATTCCGTCGAACGGAGAGGGAGTTGCCGAAGCGGGGCAGCGGCTTGCCAACGCAAGAAGTAGCGTCGACAGAGCGGAGGCTTACTTCAAGCCGTTGCACGCGCAGCTGATGAACCTGATCAACCCGGCCAACTATCCGAAGTACACGGAAGACCTCAATCGCCTGAGTGAATTGTCCCGAGCCTACAACAATTTGGACTATCTATTTCGCGAGCAGCGGGCGGCGGCCGCGGAAACCTACGGGCAGTTGGAAGTTGCGAATGCGGAGTGCGTGCGCATTGCTCAGGCCTACTTGCGCTTGATGGAGCAGGAGACGGAACTCGGCAAGCAGATCGAGATCGCCGGCAACAACTTCTTGGGCGGGCACGCGGCCTTCACGGCAAAAGCACAAGAGCAAGCGGCCGGTTTGCCGGCCGACATTCGCAAGGACCTGGCGGAAGCCGACCAGTACGCGAATGAGGCGGTGCAGAACCAAAAACCGATGTGGTTCACCGGGGGCATCCCGCAGCGCATGGAATGGGCGGACGACAAGCTCGCGCTCTACCACGTGCTGGATCCCAAGGGAGCCGTGGCAGTGCAGGCCGAGGTTGACGCGATGAAGGCCAGCCTTGCGCAACGCGCGGACTCACTGAAGGAACTGATCATCCGCGAAAACCCGCTCCCTAACGATCGCTATGTTGGGGCTGATCGCGAAAAGGCAATCGCCGTCGCGGTCAGTGCCTGGAAGATCCAAGAGAAGGATTTTGAACTGCTGACCGTGCGCATTCCCTCGGAGGCATGGTCGCGCGAAACCAAGTGGACGTACAGCAACGGCACCTGGTACTTCGTCGACAAGTCCACACTGCAAATCCGACTCATCGTCGCAGACAAGGCCAACCCGGCCCAGGCCATCGACCGCCCGATCAACGTCCGTATGGACCACCAAAAGGGCGATGCACTCATCGGCGTTCCAATGCGCAGCTTCGACGAAGAGCTGCAGCCGAACGAGTACTTGCTACGCGACAAGATCTGATACCGAGTCAGGCTCGCCCCCAAACCTTAACTGACGAGAAGTTCCGCACTCGAGAGGCGTAAGGAGTCCGGCTCATGTTCAGGCATTAGCATTCGAGTCGTATCGCGCAAACGGATAGCCTTCTTCCACAGATGATTATTCCAAAGAGGCCCCGATTTGCAGGTGAATCACAAAGGTGGCACGCAAAGGTGGCACGCAAAGGTGTCCTCTTGCGTATGAGTTCTTAGGCCCTTGCCAGAGTTCGTGTGGTACCAATCGAGGGTTGAGATTGGGAGTGGGGCCTGACTCTGCATTAAATCGACTCCGTATCGACCGTATCGCCAACCCGAAGCAGAGTTAGTGCGGCACAGATCAACGGTTGAGGTTTCGACGGGAGCCTGACTCCGTATAGGGAATCAACATGCAAGTAAAAGTCAGATTCTTGGACAACCTCAGGCTGGAGGCCAGCTTCGATGACTTCACGGTCATTGCGGATCAGTCCATTCGGTACAAAGGGGATGGGACGGCTCCGAACCCCTTTGATTACTTCCTAGCTTCGTCGGCACTCTGCGCTGCCTACTTCGCCAAGGTCTATTGCAATGCCAGGGACATTCCCACCGAGGACATAAGCATCGTTCAGGACAACATCGTTGATCCGAAGAATCGGTATCAACAAACGTTCAGGATTCGGGCTGAGCTGCCGGACGGGATTTCTGAGAAGCACCGGGATGGAATCATCAGTGCGATGGATCGCTGCACGGTAAAGCGGGTGATTCAAAACGAACTGGCTTTCAAAGTGGATTCCATCAGTGTTTTGGGCAAGGACTCAGGTCTGCTTTATGAGGGAGACGCTGAGTCCGGCGGGGGCACCATGATTCCCGGTAAGGACTGCTCGCTTGAGGAAACGATCACCAAGATGAGTGCCATCATCGAGTCGCTTGGGATCAAAGTAGAAATTGCGGCTTGGAGAAATATTGTTCCCCACGTGTGGTCGGTTCATGTCCGCGATGCCGACTCGCCCATGTGCTACACGAACGGAAAAGGCGCAACCAAGAACGCTGCGCTGTGCTCCGCACTAGGGGAGTACCTAGAGCGAGCGAGCAATAACTATTTCTACAACGACTATTACCTAGGCGAGGAAAGGGCGAGGGCCAAATTCGTTCACTACGCCGACGAGAAGTGGTTCCAACCCGGGCCCGATGATTCAATCCCCGCGGGTTTGATGGATGAGCACTTCATGGAGGTTTTTGATGACGAGCATGAACTCAAAGCTTCCCATCTGGTGGATACCAATTCCGGAGCGATTGAACGGGGAATTTGCGCACTTCCGTTTACCCGCCAATCCGATCAAGAGACGGTTTATATCCCAGCCAATCTCATAGGGAATATTTTCGTCAGCAACGGAATGAGCGCGGGCAATACGCGCTATGAGGCACGCGTTCAATGCCTGTCCGAAATTTTCGAACGCGCCGTCAAGAAAGAGATCATCCTTGGGGAGCTGACGCTGCCCGATGTTCCCAAGGATGTCATCGAACGGTTTCCGACAATCGCTGAGGGAATCGCAAAGCTAGAGCAACAGGGATTTCCTGTTTTCGTGAAAGACGCTTCGCTTGGAGGTCAATTCCCGGTGATGTGCGTAGCGATCATGAACCCGAGAACCGGCGGCGCTTTCGCTTCCTTTGGGGCGCACCCCAAGTTCGAGGTGGCTCTAGAAAGAAGCCTGACGGAATTGATGCAAGGCAGAAGCTTTGAGGGCTTGAATGACCTCCCTCCGCCCACGTTCAACGAATTCGCCATCCGCGAGCCGGAGAACATGGTTGAGCACTTCATCGATTCGAGTGGGGTGGTTTCCTGGAAGTTCTTTAGCCAAGCCGCCGATCATGCATTTTCTGATTGGGATTTCGCAGGCTCGACGGAGCAGGAATACCAGTACTTGATGGGCATACTGAAAGACCTAGGCAAAGAGGTCTATATCGCGGACTACCAAGACCTCGGCGCGAATGCTTGCAGGATCCTGATTCCCGGCTATTCGGAAATCTATCCGGCTGAGGACCTTGTTTGGGACAATACCAACAAGGCGCTCGCCTTCAGGTCCGACATCATCAACATTCACTCGCTCGACAACGAAGCGCTTTCGAGCCTGCTCGAAAAGTTCGAAGCCAGTGAGCTTGATGAACAAATGCCGATCCCAACGTTAATTGGCGTTGCCTTCGATGAGCATTCTCCGTGGGGCAAATGCACGATCGGCGAGCTCAAAGGTCTAACCTATCTGGCTCTCGGGAGGCATGCAGAAGCAAAGGCATCAGTAGAGATGTTCTTGCTGTACAACGACAATGTACCCGCGCGAAGAAAGTTCTACCAAGTGTTGAATGTCGTGCTGGATATCACTCTCCGTGATGACCTCGAGCTCGAAAACTACATCCCCAATCTCACGCGAATGTACGGCGAAGAGCTGCTCCGCAATGCGACCTCCAGCGTTTCAGGAGAGCTTCGATTCTTCGGGCTAACGCCGACAGACATGAATCTAAGCGGCGTCGATAAGCACTTAAGACTCATAGAGAGCTATGAGAAACTCAGCCGGTTCCGCGATACCGAGTCAGGCTCGAATCCAAGACTCAATCGTTAGTTAGCGCCGCACAAGCTGTATCTGGCCTAAGCCTCTACGCTCGGCTTCCTTTTCGGCCTCCCGTTCTGCCCCACTTTGCGAGTCGGCAGAACCCAGCCAAAGTCTGAGCGTTACGCACTAATGATTTTGGCTTCGAGGGGAGTGTGAATCCCTAGCGCACTTAGCCGAACGTGCGCGACAGGTCATTCGCCTGCTCTTCGCTTGAGGCGATCGTCTCCTGTAGCCAGTCGGCCTCGAGGCCGTACGTGGTCTTGGCGGTTTCAATCATCGCCTCGATCCCAAACTCGCGTTCGGTCTCGCGGTGCAGGGCAACCAGACGCAATGCCGGAGGGAGTTCCGCGTCGGTGGCGCTGTTGTCGTGGTGTCCCTGGATGATCGAAGTGAGGTTCTCAGGCAGTTCCCAGTCCGTGCCGAGATAGCCGCCGACCTCGTCGTGGCTCCAGCCGAGCGCTTCCTTCTCGATGGTGTGCAGATCGACCTTCGGCGAGCCGTGCCACTCCATGAGCACCTTGCCGTAGTCATCCGGTCGGGTGTGCGCGAGCAATGGGATCGCCATGTCTTGCAAGAGACCACCGGTAAAGCTGCGCGCTTGGTCGGCGGGGTGCAACCGTTCGGCGATTGCGCGGGCCATTCCGGCGCGAAAGAAAGCGGCTTGCCAAAAGCGGCTCGACTCGAAGCCCGGCGCCGGTGCGGAGGGCAGTGCGCCCTTCACGGCGATTGCCAGCACGAGTTGCTCTAGCTGCGAGCGTCCCATCATGGACACAGCGTGCGGTACGCTGTCGATCTTGCGGACGGCGCCGAAGGCTGCACTATTAACGGTCTTGAGTACGCGCACTATCATGCCCGGGTCCCAATTGAGGGCTTCTGCGATCGCGCCGACCTCCGATTCCGGGTCGCGCAGGAGCTTGAGCAAGCTCATCACACTTTGCGGGAATGTCGGCGGCTCTTGTCCCTTAAGGATCTCGTCGAGGCGCTGTGTGGACTTTTTCTTTGTGAAGAGTTTCATTCTCAATTGGCTCGGGACGCCATTTTGTTGCTGAAGATGCTGAGGAGTCCACCGAGCATCACGTATCCGGTAATGACCTCGAACATGGCGACGACCTGTCCCATGACGGACGAGGGGAGAACGTCGCCGTAGCCGAGCGTCGTCATCGTCACGACGCTGAAGTAAAGCGGCGAAAGCCACGTCTTGTGCTCGCCGTAATCGATACCCACGCCCGTATACAGACAGGAGAAGATCACAACGATGGCCATCGTGCACATCGCCCAGC
>JAJDES010000586.1 GCA_029259675.1 Planctomycetota bacterium | reverse complement strand
TCTCCGTGTTGGACACGGGCAGCGATTTCTCCCTCTTTGGACAAGCGGTGATCCTGTTTCTGATCCAATTCGGCGGACTGGGAATCATAACGTTCGTGGCCCTGATGGCTCTGGCCTCAAAGGGGAGTTTGAGTGTTCCGCACCAGGCAACCTTGAGCCAGGTCAGCAACGCTCGCAGTTTCGTGGATGCGCGCCAACAGGTGTTGTACATCGCGGTGATCGCCTTGGGAGTCGAAGTCATCGGTGCTCTGTGCATCATGTCTTCGGCGCCGGTTGACATCAGCGGCGGATTCGATCGCTTCTTTTGGAGCCTCTTCCACAGCGTGTCAGCCTTCTGCAATGCCGGCTTTGCGCTTCAATCGGATAGTTTGGAGAGCTTCTCAAGCAATTGGGGCTTGGGCCTGTGCTTCATGGCTCTCATCACATTGGGCGGATTGGGAACGCCCGTATTGCGTGAGCTGGGATCCCTGCGTTGGCATCGCACGCGACTTGGGGGGCGCAGGTTGATGCGCAGTTTGGGCGACGGACGCTTTTCGCCGCGGCTGCGCGTGCAGGCCAAATTGGCGCTGGGGACAACAGCGCTGTTGCTATTGATCGGTTTCGCGGGTTTTGCGCTGCTCGAATGGAACGGAGTCTTGGCGGACAAGCCCGTCCACGAGCGAATCTTGGCCGCGCTCTTTCAATCCGTTAGTCCCCGCACGGCGGGTTTCAATTCGGTTCCGATCGGAGACTGCCAGGACTCGACGCGCTTGTTGTTGATTTTGCAAATGGTTGTCGGCGCCAACCCTGTCTCAACCGGCGGAGGAATCAAGACCGTCGCCCTGGCCGTGCTCTTTTTGACCTTGCGTTCCATGCTGGCGGGTCGCAATCAAGTCGAAGTTGCCGGGCGCACCTTGCCCAGCAGTGTGGTGCGAGCCGCCGTCAGCCTGACTGTCATTTACATCTTTGTTGCTGTCAGCTTGACGCTTGTACTCTCGATAACGGATCCCGACCACAGTATGGAAAACCTGGCCTTTGAAATCGTTTCGGCGCTTTCGACGGTTGGGCTATCCACTGGCTTGACGGCTGAGCTGTCGGGGATCGGAAAATTTATTCTATGCGTCGCCATGTTCGCCGGCCGAGTGGGTCCCTTGACCCTGGCCATGACGGTGGTTCGCTCCCAAGCATCCCGCCATACTTACCCGACGGAATCCGTCGTACTCGGTTGAGCACAGCCCAGCCTGGAGGTCATTCGTGAAAGCAATCGTTATCGGATTGGGTGTTTTTGGCCGGTCGACTTCCGTGGCCCTCGCACGCTACGGTGTGGAAGTCATCGCTATGGACACGGACATGACTGCGGTGGAGGCGGTGCGCGATGAAGTCGCCCTGGCCGTTTGCGTGGACGCTTCCAGTACGGAGGCGTTGGAGGAGCATGACGTCGCCAGCGCCGATCTGCTGGTGGCCGCGATCGGGAGCGACTTCGAGGCTCAAATCCTGACTGTGGTGCACGCGCGCGAGTTGGGCGTCAAGCGGATCGTGGCTAGGGCGCTTACGGAAGATCACTTGAGCGTACTGCGCGCAGTCGGTGCGCATGAGGTGCTCAATCCGGAGCAGGAAGCTGCGCGCTTGATGGTGCAGCGTTTGGTGATCCCGGACATCTCAAGCTACTTCGAATTGAGCGACGGCTTCAGCATTGTTGAGGTGCGTGCACCGGCGGGAATGGTCGGCATGAGTTTGCGCGAGCTCGACCTTTCGAATCGTTTCCGTGTCAATGTCGTAGCCATTAAAGAGATGGGCCTGGATGATGTGGGCCGATCCGTTGCCGTGAAAGTCAATGCGGTGCCGGGTGCGGATACCGTTATCAAAGAGACGGATGTCTTGGCCTTGGCGGGCAGTGACCTTCACATCGCAAAGCTGATGAGCGAAGACAAGGCGTGACAGCTCTTGAGAATGGTGAATCGGAAGCAGCGGCTCATTCGGTCGGCCTTTCGAGTTGCCCATGGGAAATCGCATCCATTGCGCTAGGCGCTCTGGCTGCGACCGTGCTTTGTTACTGCATTCCCCGTTTGCTGGAAGTTGAGCCGCAAGCGGCTCCGCTGGGCGAATTGATAGGCTTTTTCGGCGCGTTGTTCGCAGCCATGCTGGGGGGCCTGCTGGCCATAGTCGCTCTATTTCGAACAATGCGCGGAAAGCTGCTCGCGGCTTTCGCCTTGGCGCTTAGCTTGGGGCAATTGCTGTTCGTTATTTCCTTGGCGATGCACTTGTAGGCGAGTTTTCGAACTCCGCCAAACCTTGGCGAGGAGCCGTAGGCGTCTGCACGGTCTCTTTAATTGACTGGCCGGCATTCGCGATAACGCGCTGCTTCGACGTTGCTGATTGCATTTCGCGTGCGTTATCCCTCCGCGCAACCATGTTTGTTTTTGGGGAATTGCGACCAGTGTGCAATTTGCCCAGAAAATTGGTAATCGAAATGGCCCTGTTTGATTCCTGTCGTAAGTGGAATCGGAAGCGGGGATTTGGAGCACCGCACATTTTATTTGCACAAATGCTCCCAGCGCGGGGTTGGCTCGGCCGCTGAAGAGTGGAACTCTCATTCAAGCGACCTCGATACTTGCCCGGTGCTGTCCGC
>JAJDES010000585.1 GCA_029259675.1 Planctomycetota bacterium | reverse complement strand
ACAACGTCATCCGTGCCGAGGAAATCGACGAGCTCGGAGCGTTCCAGGTACACGCGCTCGAGATCCATCTCGTTCTCGCCCGAACGAAAAGTTCCCGCCACGACGAACTCGCGCGTGGAGGGCACGAAATCACCTGAGTCGCGGTTGAGCACCGCTGTGCTGATGCGCACCACCGAGCCGCGTTGCATGTCCAAGTACTTGAACAGTTGCTCACCGACAATCACGCTCGCCAGGGGGCGCCCGAAGCCGGGGTCGTAATCCGACGGGGGAGCGAAGGGGACCAGCGAGTTCTCCACCAGGGAACCGTGTTTGGGCATCCTGGTCAGGGTTTCGCGCAATTTGGTGGCGTCGTACTCATCGAGTACCGGCCGGCCGGCGTTGCCGCCCAGGGGACCGACCAGCATGTTCAGTCCAAACCAAGCCAGCTTCTCCTCCGTCAGCACATCGACGCCGAGCAATTGAACTCCGCCCAGATTGCCGAGCTGGCTGGAGCTCATGATGTTTTCGGTCTGGCGGCCCTTGTGACCGCCCTGGGTCAGGATGCCGTACCAACTGAGCCGCGCGGTCGTTCCTTGCACGCGGCTGTCCTGGCGCAGTGTTTCCAACACACCTCCGGGGGCGCGCGGAACGGGCTTGCCGTCGCGCCGGTAACCGAAGTGGGGTTCGATCACCACGTCCGACAGGTTGCCGCGAATGGTGGTGCGACTCTCCTCCAGGAAACCCGTCATGATGGACAGGATCAGAATCAACGCGGCGACACCCAGGAACAGCCCGGCGATGCCGATCAGATTTGTGCGCCTGGAGATGAGGTAGCGCCAGCTGAGGAAAGTACGAAACACGTAGGGTTTTTGGTTGGTGGTGCTTGTGTCGTGGCTACGGGGCGGAGTTCAAAGTGTGGGGCCGACCTGCGGCCGATCGATCTGCTGCGGCAAGCATTGAATTGCAGTTTGGGTGAACTGAATGTAACGCTGCTCCCAAAGGGTCGTGGTGAGTCAAATTCTTCGGGGCTTGCTTGCCGGGGCCTACTTGCCGGGCTCCTGCTCGGCATCATCGCCTTCGGAGCCAGGCTCGGATTGTTGCGGGCGCATGGTCGGAAACAGCAGTACATCGCGAATGGAGTCCTGTCCGGTCAAGACCATGACCAAGCGATCGATGCCGATTCCAAGTCCGCCGGTGGGCGGCATGCCGTACTCGAGCGCTTGCACGTAATCCACATCCACTTCCCCGGGCGTCTCGGGATCTTTGCTGTCCACCTGCGCTTCAAAGCGTGCCATTTGCTCAGACGGATCGTTCAGCTCCGTGAATGCATTGCCAAGTTCAATGCCGCCCAGGAACAGCTCAAAGCGCTCGGCGAAGCGCGGGTCCTCGCTGCTGGTCTTGGCCAGGGGACATAGGGCGACGGGGTAATCGGTGACGAAGATGGGGCCGTCCAGATTCGGTTCAACAGTCTCTTCGAAGACTTCGCCGGCCAACTTCCAATAGCCCATCTTCGCAAACTCGGGTGATAGCTTGAGTTCGGCAGCCTTGGCCGCAACGCGCTCCTCATCGAAGATCTCGAATCCGTTGGCTTCGTGGAAGAGGTCGGCATAGCGCTTGCGCGCAAAGGGAGCCTTCCAATCGTAGGTCTTGCCGCGAAACTCGACCTTGGTGTCGCCGTGCAGTTCGCGCGCCAAGAGTTCGATCATGCTTTCGGTCAACTCCATCATGTGCGAGTAGTCGGCCTGGGCTTGATACAACTCCAGCATGGTGAACTCGGGGTTGTGGCGAGTGGAGAGACCTTCGTTGCGGAAGTTGCGCGAGAACTCGAAGACCCGTTCCAGTCCTCCGACGATCAAACGCTTGAGGTAGAGCTCCGGCGCGATGCGCAGGTAAAGCTCCATGTCGAGCGCGTTGTGGTGAGTGGAAAAAGGCTTGGCTGCCGCGCCGCCGACGATCGGGTGCAACGTGGGCGTTTCCACTTCCATGTACCCGCGCTCCTCAAGGAAGCGGCGGCACAGGGAAAGGATCTGACTGCGCTTGATAAAGACGTCGCGCACGCCCTCGGAGGCCCAAAGGTCCACATAGCGGCGACGGTAGCGCGCTTCGACATCGCTTAGGCCGTGCCACTTTTCGGGCGGGGGCGCCAGCGATTTGGAAAGCAGATGCACTTCGCTGGCCCAAATCGTGAGTTGTCCTTTTTGCGTATAGCCCAGTTCGCCGCGGAAGGCCACCAAGTCTCCGGAATCAAAAAGTTTGCGGTTGGGCCACCACTCCGCCAGGCGGTTTTTTTGCAGACCGATCTGAATTTTACCGCTGCGATCGTGCAGCCAAGTGAAGATCAACTTGCCGAAGTCGCGCAGGTCGCGCATGCGGCCGGAGACGGTCACAATCTCGCCGATGATGGGGCCGTGCTCTTCGGCCGTTCCGGCTCCTGCCTCCAGCTCGGCCACGGGCGTGCCCTCCACTCCGCGCGAGGGGTAGGCGGCAAGTCCCGCTTCTTTGATCCGCTCTAGCTTGGCCAGGCGGTCGGGATGAGCCAATTCGGTCATTGCAATGGGTGCGCTTGCGCGCGGCAAAATGTCGGGGGTGGCGAGTGGCTTTCAAACTCGGCAGTTCAGCCGCCGAGTAGCCCGGCAGGATATCTCCCACACCATGCGGGCCCCAGTGAAGAACCGTCCGGAGTTGGGCTGGGATCACAGAATCCGGACCTTGTGGCGTGGGTTTGGCCCAGAGCGAGCTTGGCCATTTCGGCGGGCCAAATCTCCTGGGGAGTGGACTCACTGGCCAAAGAAGGGTCCATCGAAGTCAGCAAGCACGGATAAAACGGCACTTGGGTTCCCTGGAGTGCGGAGGCTTGCTGCCTGGCTCTGGATTCCATTTACCCCATTGGAGCTTCCCAACGAGCGTTCCCACTGCCAGGCTCGATGGTTCTGGGGCTCCTGTGATTGGACACGAAAAAAGGCCGCCGGAAGTCCCGGGCGGCCCATTTCGTGGGGATGGTGGAGGATAGGGGAGTTGAACCCCTGACCTCTTGAATGCCATTCAAGCGCTCTACCAACTGAGCTAATCCCCCAACTTGTTCTGCGTTTCCAAGGGCGTATCGAGCGGACGCCGGCGGTCCCCAGCAGCCCCGGAAGGCCGCCTACAATACGGTCAGGCCCCGGCAATGCAAGGGCGGGAATGGGGGGCCGGGCTGAATTCCCGCAACGCGCTGTGCGTTGAGTTTGGGTCCCGGGGGGGCGTCTCAGGCGGGCGCATTTTCGCCCGGCCGAATCATGGCTCGGGCATGAGGTCGATCAGCACGAGTTCGGGGCGGCATAGGAAGCGCAGGCGCGGGGCGCGGCCGCGTTCCATGCCGATGCCGCGCGAGACGATCAAAGTTGTGCCGGGTCGGATTTCGTGGGCGCCGGAGGTCCACTTGCGGGGGATGCTGGAGAGGGTCAGCGGGGGGCCGATGAACGGAATGCGGACTTGGCCGCCGTGGCAATGACCCGCAAGCAAAAGGTCCGCGTCGGCGGGGCCCCGAGCGTAATCGGGATGGTGGCCCAGGGCGATTTGGAATTTGTCGCTGGCTTGGATTTCCAAATGTGAATCGTGGGAATCGCGCGGCGGCAGTCCGGTGACGATCCACTCTCCGACATTCAGGCTTTCCATTTTCGTGAACAAGTGCGCATCGACGCCTTCGAATACCCGTTGCCAACCCTTGGCATCTGTGTTGCCGCGCACGGCGAAGAGGCCCAGTGGCGCGGCCAGCTCCAGCTCGCGAAAGAGCTTGGCCAGGGCCGCTTGTTCCTTCGGAGCTCTCTCGTCGTCGAGTTGTATGTAGTCGCCGGCAAAAAAGATCGCATCCGGCTCAGCCGCCATGACGGCCTGCATGACCTCGCGCTCAAACTCACCGATCTTGTCGGACTGAATGTCCGCGACCAGTGCAATGCGAGCCGGCTTGCTCAACTTGCTGCTGCGAATTTCCACATGGGAGATTTCCAGCGACGTGGGCTCGATTAGGAAAGCATCAAAGGCCACCGCAATCAAGGCGACGATTCCGATGGCGCAGGTCGATTGGAGCGCGCGGTGTGATGGACCCTCTCGTCTCCTGCGTGTGTGAAAAAGGATGATGCCCAGCAACAAAGGGCCGTGGGCGAATAAGGCCCAACACCAAAGGCGCACCAATCCGAACAAGTGTTCACCCGCCACAAAAGCGAGTAGGACTCCACTGCAAACCGCAAGCAAGACTGTGGCAACAATCAAGACTGCGGCGAAGATGTAGGGACTGCTTCGCTTGCAGGCTCGATAGAGAATCCACTCTGCAATGAGCAGCGCAGCATGGAACAAAATGGTGTTGAGAGCCATTGGGTGCGACGATCGGCTTGGCCGAGAGAGACGGGGAGGGGAGCGCTGCGCGAACCGTGATGGAAAGCCCGGTGATCGGACTTTTCCATTCGACAATGGTGCGCGGTGAGGAGGCGAAAGCTGGGCTACGGCAACTTGGGCGCATTGATTGATGAGATTGTCGAATCCCCTAACTTTTTGCCAAGTGGATCGACCGAGCACGCAATGAGATCTCCAAGTGCGCATGGCCAGCATCCAGTTTTGTGCGCGGCGACACCGCACGATGGATTTGCGGGCCCATCGTGCTCCACCGCCGTGAATGAAGTTTCAGTGGGCCATTCGCACCCCAATGCGGAGCGAGCTTCTTCCATTCCTCAGTCTTCGAAGTTTGCATCGGAACATCCGAATCACCCGCAGTGGGGAAAGTTCTCGATACGAGCCCGAAAAGCGCTTTGACGAGGTGTGGGCTGGTCGGGCAAGCCTTAGTGTGGTTCACACCTTTCAGGGCCCGGTGGTGCGGATTGTAGCCATCTGGCCTTGTTTCGAATGCCTCATCCGTGCTCGCCGAGTAACCAAAAATCTATGTTTCGAAATTCCGGGAATCGAAAGACACCTCTCAATAGCCAACCTCT
>JAJDES010000584.1 GCA_029259675.1 Planctomycetota bacterium | reverse complement strand
GGTATCCACGGAAACCAAGCTGGGGAACTCCAAGGCCACGCCCGCGTGGTAGAGAACCGTGCCGGCCAACGAAATGTCCGAGAAGGGCGGCATGCGGAAGCCGGCCAGGGCTTTGCCGTCGTTGTCGAGGAAGCCGAAGGTGTTCGGCAAGACAAAGGAGTTGGGCTTGTTGACCGTGAAATTGAAGTAGAAGTCCACGTTCAGCGGCAACCACCCACCCGGGAGCAAAAAGCCCGGGGTTTTCTCGAAGCTGCCCAGGACCCAGTAAGCGTAACCGCCATACTCGGGTCCGAAGTCCAACTGCATGTCCTGCCTACCGCCGCTGATCAGATTGACCGTTTCGGGAAAGCCGTACATCGGCGCACAAACGGACTGCGTGAAGCTGTAGGTGTACAGCGAACCCGAGTTCCAGCCGGCGTCGTCGTCAAAGTCAGAGGAGACCGTGAACTGATCGCCATCCACGGCCACCGCGCCGGCAAACTCGTCGTAGGCGAAAATGTCGCTCGAATAGAACTTGTACTTGTACTCCCACGTGCTGCCGTTCCAGCGGAACCCGAAGGCTGCGCCGGCATCGGTGCCGTTGTCCTTATCTAGGAAGGCGCCAACTACGGCCCAATCACCGTCAAAGTCAACTGCAGCGCCCAAGTTGCTGCTTTGGGGCTGCACGCGCAGCTTCTCGACGTAATTCCAAGTGCCGGCCGTGCGCTCAAAGTAGAAGACGACGCCCGTGTTCGCGCCGCTATGGAAGCCGAAGTCGTCGTCATTGGGAGCACCGACCATCATGCGGTCTTCGCGCAGGGCGATATCAACCCCGAAGCGATCGTCCTCAAGCCCATCGGGCGAAACGACGCGCTGCGCCAAATCGAAGGAAATGCCGTTCCATTCAAACAAGTAAACGGCACCGGCACCGTCCTCGACATCATCCTCAAGATGAGCACCGACGGCCAGCGTATCGCCCTGGATCGCAAGGCTCGAACCAAAGAGAGCGCCCGCCTGGGGCATGCCCGCGGAAAGCTTCTCGAGCGGCAACCAATCGCCGCCGACCAACTCGAAGACATAAACAGAACCGGCGTCCACGCCGGCAATGGTGTCGTCCAACGGAGCGCCAACCACGGCCAAGTCACCGGAGATGACGACGGATTTTCCGAATTGATCGCCGGCGGCTGCATCGGGCGCCACAAGCTTGTCCGACTCGGACCAAAGCCCGCGCAAGCGATCGTAGATGTAAGCCGACCCCGAATCGCCGCCCGCGTCGTTGTTCTTCGGAGCTCCAGCAATTACGCGATCACCGTCCAACGCAACATTCCAACCCAGGCGGTCAAATGCTGCTCCGTCCGAAGCGGAGAGGACGCCTTGCTCGCTCCAATTGAAGCCGTCCCATGTGAACACATAGGCCGCACCCGATTCCCCGCCTTGCTCATCGCACTTGTAACAACCAGCGACGATTGTCCCATCCTGGATGTCGAGCGAGAAGGCGAATTGGTCTTGGTTTTTAACAGTCGACCCGACCATCTTCTGCACTTCGCATTGCCCGTAAGCCGGGGAGGCGTTCAGCAAGACGGCAAAACCAACAAAGGCCGAAATCGAGTGATGGAGGGAGAGCATGGTGCGAGGGCGTTGGAGTTCGGTGAACTGAAGCGAGGGTGCGGAACCCAAGAACAAAGCTCCCCAAGTATGAAACCGACCCGAAACGAGGCACTTTCGCCACTTTTGGGCGGTGCCCGTTCCAGGTCAGCGCCTAGGGAGCTGCAGGTTGAAGTCTAGCACATCTCAGCCGCCTCGCTGCCTATACCCAGGTCTCAAAAAATGTGCCTGCGAAGGCACTGAACAACCAGGCTTCGAACCTCATGTGGGAGCCCCAAGTCGGCTCTAATTATGGCGCGGTGCATGGCGACTGCACCCGTGGCTGCGACGGGGTTTTCTGTGCCTGGGCGCGCCTCCAGGCGGTAGAGAACCGCTCTAAGCGGGAGCGTGACGCAGGCAGCCCAGTTCCGCGGCCTTGCCTCGAAATGAGCCGACCGGCATAAAGTCCAAGCTGCTTTGGGTTGGTCTTGTTCGGGATCGCCCCAACGTGTTGCAGGCGAATTCCAACCCGAATATTTATCGCGACGCCACGCCTTGCCATGCACGCTTCCGTTCGGCGCGAACGCTCGGATTGCAGGCGCCCGGAATTGAATGCTCGCCATAGCGTCCAATCGCCTTTGTAGTGGCAGATGCAAGTCCCCTCTCATTAATGTCCGCGACAGATGGCGACCCAACGTATGGCCAAGAGCTTGGCCACGCACGCGCACAGGCCGCGGCGGCCAAGAACAACTACAAAACTCACCGCTGAGCACTCGTGCAACAAAGCTGCCTTTGATTCCCATGACTGGCGCAGCATGTTCGCGCCCATCTTTCGACATCCCCATATGCGCCCAATGCTCCTCGCCACTCTCGCACTAGCTCTTTGCACGTCCGCCAATAACACACTAGGTGTTCCCTCGCCGGCAGCGCCGATTAACGACACGAACCCGGTAACGGAGCAGTTGTTGCTTTTTGTTCAACCGGACGCATCTGACCTAGCGCGCCGGTTTCACAGTGAGGAGCTGGCGGCGGTCGAGCAATTGTGTGAGGAATTGGAGCTTCCCTTGCGCGTGATTGATGCCAGCCAAGCCGCCCCGCGGGAAATTGCCCTAACTCCTCTTTTCGTGTTTCAAAACTGGCGCGGTCGCTCCATCTATCAAGGTCGCAGCTCCGGCTTGGATCGCCTGCGCAATTTCCTGCGCACAAGTCGCGTCGTACCGCAACGCGACGCCCTTCTGCATCGCGAGAATTTGCCCGTTTTGCGCGCGGGCCGAGCAAAGGTTGCCGCCCCCATCAAGATCACACCGCTCGCGGGTGCGATTCCCGAAGGCTTCGACAACAAGGAATTTGAGGCGAGCATGCGCAGCAGCTTGTCCTTTGCCTTCGATCGCTTTGAGTGGACCAACCAGGTTCAGCTCGTGCGCAGCGACCGCAGCTTTTACTTTGATATCTATCCGCACCTCAGCGACGAAGGCACGCTCTCGCTTGCCCTCGCTATCTTTTCTCAATTCCACTGCAAGCAACCTGTCTTCGTCACCGGCGAAAGCCCCATCACAGGCCCCTGGGATGAAAGGGCGAACCTCTTTGCCAGGGCCGCGCAGGAGTTGGAGCGCGCTGCGATCGAACAAATCGCCGGTAGCGACCATGGCGACGGCTTCGATTCACTCGGCGCCGATGTTGCCACAGTTACCTGGGAAGAATTGGGCTTGGGATTGCCCCAAAAGCCCGCAACGCGCGCGGCCGAATTTGAAGTATCCGAACCCGTGGCCGGCCTTTGGGGCTTTGAGGCTGAGGCAACCGCGGCAGTCCCCTCGCTTCAATTCCGGTTTCCCGCCCCCCTGGAGGCCTACACAGGGGAAGTGCTTGGCGTACAAGCCGAACTCACGCTCGACCCCAAGCAACTGGGCACCGCAACCGGCTGGGTCGAAATCAATCCCGCGACGGTGACCATGGGCGACGGCGACCTCGACATGACTTTGCAATCGAGCTTGTTTCTGCACACTTCGCGCTACCCCTCGGCGCGCTTCGAGATGGAAAGCTTCCAATCCGAATCCAGCACCCTCCAATGGGGCGAATTGGTGCTCGGCGAGGGCCTTGGCACTTTTGAATTCAAAGGTGCCAAGGTGCCGCTAAAGGTACGCACGCAGTTGGAACTGGCTTTGAATGAAGCGGGCGAAACCGAGCTGCTCGCCTCCGGCGCCTTCGAAATTCGGTTGGCTGAAGACTTCCGCATCAGCGGACCCGACGGCCCGATGCCCCAGCGAGATACGCTCGAATTTGACTTTCGCTTTCCCCTCGCTCCTCCGGCCCACACGGATCAAGAATCCCAAAGCAGCGCATCCAAACAGGGTCGGCAAGACTGAAGCCCCAAACTCAGGCTTGTCGGCGCGCTCCACTTCCATTCGGCAACGCCCAACGACTTCAGCGAGCGACATCTCGGCACCGAGACGATTGAATCTGTCGCAATGGTATCGCAGTACGTTGCGCAACGGACAGTCATGCCTGCGAACCCGAGCTTTCGCCCTCTCAAACCAGAAAAGGCCGATGGCTAGGTTTGGGAGCCCTACGGGGGGCCGCTCCCTCAGCGAGTGGACTCCAAACGTGGACGCACATTCTTCGTCAACTTCATTTTTGCGCGGCGATAAAGCTCCTGCACGGCCGCAACCGTGGGACGCTTGAGCGCTTCGGCAATTGCGGGCCAATCCTCATCGAAGTACTCGCGCTGCAAAATCACCTCGCGGTAGTCGGCGGGCTCCAGGCGCTCGAGTTCCTCATCAATGATTTCCTCCATCTCCTTGTGGCGAACAATCTGTGATGGCGTCGGCCCCTTGTGAGGCAGGACCAGACCCGAGTTCGAATCCTCATCTTGACTATTGCCGTCCATTCGTCGCTCGCGTGCGGGATCGCGCTGTTGTGCGTTGGCGTAGTCGGCTTTGTCGCGCAATTGATTGAGCGCAATTTTTGAAAGCAATTGGAGGATGCTCGCGTGACTGCGCAACTCCATTTTCTCGACTTGCTTAATCGCCACGACAAAGACGTCTTGCATGACGTCGTCGGGTTCAAAAAAGCGACGCAGCTTCGGGCCCATCTTGATTCGAACAATGCGTCGAAGTCGCGCCTCGTAGCGCCGGAACAAATCGTTCAAGGCCTCCGCATCGCCGGCTTGATAGGCCTGAACCAGCTCCATCGAGCGAGTGAGATCCAGGAGTTCCGGTTTGGGCATGGAGTCGTCGGGAGTATCGAGTGCGCTCATGAAATCGACTTGAGTTGTCCGGCTTCGGGATTCCATATCCACAGGGAGAATGTGCGGTAGCGGCCACGGCAGAGAGCCTAGGAAGCTCCCAGCTCCCCCATAAGCTATGGAGCCCCCATATGTTATAGAATTTGCTCGCCTGCGAAGGGGGCATCTGACCCATGGACGAAAACGACGAAAACGCAGCCGAAGAACTCTTCCTTGAATACTTGCGGCGCCAAGATTCCGGTGAGGATCCGGACTTCGAAGCCTTCGTTAGTGAAAACGCCGAGCACGAAACTCATCTGCGCAGCCTGCTGCGCGATCAGGAAGCCTTCGAGCAGTGGAAAAGCGAATTCAATCTAGGTCCGCTCGATCAGCAGGATAGTGACACCGTCGAGGTTCGAAAGCGCGATCAAGTCTGGGACGAGGCGGCGCACCGGGTACTGACAAACCTTCGCAATCAGAGTCCGAGGCAATGGCCCTATGTCGTTCACAAATCCCTTGGGCGCGGGAGCTTTGGCGTCGTTCGCGAAGTCGAAGAACCCAACCTTCGCCGGCGCTTGGCCATGAAGTCGGTGCTTCCGGTAGCGGAGCTCAATCCGGGCAGTCCGGGGCGCAAAAAGTTTCAAAGGCGCATCAATCGCTTTTTCGAGGAAGCGCAAATCCTCGGGCAACTCAACCACCCCGGCATTGTCCCCCTGCACGGTTTGGGAGTCGATCCCGGCGGCCGGGCGTACTTCACCATGCGCTTGGT
>JAJDES010000583.1 GCA_029259675.1 Planctomycetota bacterium | reverse complement strand
GGGCGTGGATCCGGCGCGCAGGACGCAGCGCACAAATGTGGCGTCCGCACTGTTGATGAGCCTCTCGGCTAGCGTCGAATTCAAACCGGAGGGAAAGGATGCCAGTGAAGCGTTGCCAATAATCTGGCAGTCCTCAATCAGAACCGACCCCTTGCAATTGAGGATGATGAGGGGAACCAGATTGGCATTGGGGACGGGGATGTCTTGAAGCGCGAAATTCAGTCCACGCACGATGACTTTTCCGCCCACGGGGACATTCTTGATGATCAGTGAGGTCACCAGGGTGTCTTCGTTCTCAGGCAAAAGTGTCAATGACTTGCCATCAATAATCAGGTCTTGGGTCGTGCTGACCAGAATGGCGTCGCCGTTCTTGGCGCAATCAATGGCGTATTGAGTGTTCGGGTAGGTAAGGGAATTGCCTTCGAGAACCAGCGCGTTCTGGTCGAGGATTACTTCATCAAAGACGGTGAAGTGCGTCGAGTTGGAGAGTCTCGCTTGGACACCGTTGAAGAATTCAGCTTGTAGGTAGGTGCCTTGGAATTGAAAGCCGGGCGTTAGGCCTTCGAAATCCAGTGACACGGTTAGTTCTCCGCTGCTGGGCAGGGGGCCAAAACTCTCCGTATAAAAGGGAGTGTCCAGGTGCAGGACGCCGGAAGTGTCAGGGGACATCATGCTCATGGACGAGTCGGCCGCCCGCACTTCAACCATGTCTCCCTCTTCTCCGAGCAACAACAGCTCGAGCGGGTCTCCAATGTTGAGCGGTCCGTCGAGAACGATTTCCGGTGTGGAGCCGTCCAGTGGAACGACAATTCCCGTGGAGTCCAAGAAGGGACCATCTCCGGCTCCGAAGGGATCGCCGCCCAAGCCTCCAATCAGGTTCGAGTCGCGTAGCCAAATAAGCGAATCGTCCGAGCCCTCAATGGCCGTACCGCCTGTGCCGTAGTCCATGCACCCGGGCCCGAGCGGATTGTCGGGACCGCAGTTGTTCTGGTACAGGGCTTGGCCACCGCGAACTTCGCCACCGTTCAAGAATACGAATCCGCCGATGGCCTTGATGCCGGGGCCGCCAATGATTTCCGGCACGCTGGTGAGCGTGCTGGGGGCCTTGTCATTTTGGCCGCCGATAATCACGCATTCGTGCAAGTACACCTGCGAATTCTGCGAGTGAACACCTGCGGCCGCGTTTCCGCCCAACACGTCATTGGATATTCCGTCAAAGACTTTGCCGCCTTTGACCTTGCAGCGATTGAAAGTGACGTCGGGACTATCTTTCACAAATACGCCGCGAGCGGGCAGTACCGTGGTGGGGCCGATTAGGGTTCCCCCGTTAAATTCACAGCGCTCAATCAGAATGGTTCCTTCGCAAGTATTGATGAAGAGCGCCGGCTTGGGAATGAAGCCTTCCGCGGAGAGCACCACTTCGTTCTCGATATTAACTCCCTCAATGACGACTTTTTGACCCGCAGTGATGTTGCGAATGGTCAAGCGATCGATGCTTGCATTCGTCTCCGACGTCAGCGTGAGCGACTTGCCGGAAATCGTCACTTGCTCAGCATGCCCGCTCACAAGGATTGCATCGCCTTCCTTCGCCAAATCAATCGCTTGTTGCAAGCGATAACCCACTTGCCCGCCTTCGCATTGGGTGGGAATAACCGCCCACAATTTGGGGGCCTGGACGGCACCCGGCGAACCGCCTAGTAGGAAAACGAGCAGCGTGAGCAAAAGTGAATTTTTCATAGCAACGGGGGGGACAAAACGGGCGAGAGGACCTGAGTATACGCCGTCAATGGAATCACTGGGCTGCTCTGCGATGGGGCGCTTGCGCAAGTTTGAGCCGCGTTAAATAAGTGCTCCGTCGTGCCTCCGAGGGGCTGTGGGTGCCTCGCAACGGGCGATTCAGTGGCCGCGCAGAAATTTGATTGCAGAGCCGAAAAGTGCCTATGGACTCGCTTGCAACCCTTTTAGGGCGCGAATCCTTGGCTCTGCAACTGCGCCTGTGCAGCGGATGACAGCACGCGCCACAATTCGGGCGTTATCGTGACGCCGAGCAATTCTTCTTCGGCCTCTTCAGCTCGTTCGGCGACAAAAAGGGCGGCTGCCAACTCGAGTTTCGTGGGAGCATCTCCGCCCTCCACATGGGCTCTTGTGATGCGCAGGGCTTGGCGAAAGCTGCGCACTGCGAACGGGCCGCTACCCGCATTCAGGTGTTGGATGCCCCACATCCTTTGAGCCAAAAACTCAAAGGCTGAGGCCGCCAAACTATCGCTGTCTTTCAGTTCTAGTGAGCGAGCGAAGAGAGTTTCGGGGCTGCTCGCACCTAGGTCCGGATAGAGCGGGGCCAGCAACTCCATCCCGTAGCGCGTGTTTCCCTGCAACACTTCGCGCAGGCCGAATTCTCGCGCCAGATTCGGCGCGAGCTTGCCTTTGGCCCGGAGCATCTCAATGTACGCGCGAGCATCATTGCCGCGCCCCGATTCGAATGCGAGCCGCGCCAAGTTGGCCTGCGCCGTGGGGTGCCCGGGATCCAGCGCGAGGGCTCGCTCCCACGTGGCGCGACGCTCCGCATCGGTTTCCAGGCAGAGTCCGATGTTGATCAAGGCCGAAACTTGATGGGGGCGTCGTTCGATTACCGATTCCCATCGCGCGCGGGTTTGTCGCCTTTGACCGAGCGTGTCTCGCGGGCCGCGCGCGGCGTCGAGTGCGAGTGCCAATACGGAATCGGGCAGGGCCGAAAGTGCGCGGCGCAGGAGCCGGCCCTCCTCGGACCAAAATTCAAGTTGCTTGGCTTGCCGCGCCTGCCGGCCGATGGCGTCCTCCGGGCCTTCATCGGCAAGGAGCTCCTGCGCCAGCTTTTGTCGTTGGGCCAAGGCGCGACCGTGGTCGATCAATTTCGCGGCGAAGGGAGTGCTGATTCCCAGCGCAACCGCCAGGACCCAAGCGGTTCCGCGACCCGCGCGCTGCCGTGTGGCAAGCTTGTGCGGTTCCCCCAGCAGGGCGCCGATGAGCGGTAGCACTAGCGATGCGGCCACGGGATTGGCGAGCATGGGCGCGTGGGCAAGACCGCTGATCAGCACGCCCAGAACGGCCAAGCCGGCAGCTGTGCGACCTTGGGTTTGCGCACGTATGCAGGCTAGGGCGCCGGCTGCGGCCATGAGCAAAAAAGCGATCCAAGCCAAGCCGCCGGGAAACGCGCACCAAAGGAGTCCTTCGAGCGCATCATTGTGGGCGTGCTCCACTTCGGCAATTCCAGCGCGGCTGTGCTGAACACTGGAAATCTCGATTTCAAGTGGATCGCGATAGGGCGGAAAGCTCGTTCGGAATTGTCCCGGGCCGATCCCGAACGGGATGTTGTCCAGCAGCATGGGCCAGGTGTTCTTCCAAACCCGAAGTCGCACTTCGAATCCGCCGCTGGCCGCATTGGGAGTGGCGGCCAGCGATAGTTGGGACGCCCCTTGCGCCACTTGACTGTTGTGTGGGGACTCAAGCTCCGATGTGCCGGCTTCGAAGGCTCGGGTAGCATCCAAGCTCGCTTCGGGCTCGGAAGCGATCTGCATGGCCCCCAAAAAAGACGCCGCGCCGATTGCGGCCAGCAAGGCGCACAAGAGGCGCTGACTCTTCTCCCTGGCAAAGGGCAGGCTGACGAGGCCCGCTCCCGCAACCGCAACGGCGGCGGTCAACACGGGCGCCAGTGCGCTATGGATCATGAAGGCCAGCATTGCGAGCACGCCCGCCGCACGCCAGATGAAGGACATCTTTGGAAGACTGGCAAAGCGAGCTCCGATCAAGGCTCCGGGCAAGGCCACTTGGGATAGGGTTCCCGTGTTCCCCAGCGGACCGGCCAGTCCAAGCTCTCGATCAAAACCCGCAGCGATCAGCGCCGGCGCACTGGCCAAGAGTGAAATCAGAACCAACGCGCGCAGGAACAGCGCTCGCCCCGCACGTCCCAGGCTGGCGCCGCATTGGAAAGTCAGCGTGATCAGGATCAAGCGCAGGACGCTGACCTTGGCCTCGAGCGGATCTTGGGGAGCGCCGAGAAAGGCCGTCGCCCCTGTGTGTATTAAAAAAATCCACAGCATGAGGGAGCCGTGGATGGCGAGCCGGCGTCCGCACAAGAGCAGAGCGAATGTGGCCGGCAACATGGCCAAGGCGCACAGTCCGGTGGCCGTTAGGGCGGGCTCGGGATCGTCAGCTAAGAAAGCCAGCGGTCTGGGCCAAAGGCAAAGCGTTGCCGGCAATAGCAGGAACAGTGCAAGCAGGCGATCCCAAAGCACACTTTCGACCTCGGCGGCTGCGCCCAGATCGGCGAAGCGCGGCCAAGTACGGGGATCGATACTGCGCACACCCATGGGGGGCCTTGGAACTTGTGGGGAGCGGGACTATTCCCGCGGAATGTTCAACTGGGGGAATCCGTTGCGAGCACGGCGTCCACAAACGCCTCGGGATCAAAGACTTCGAGCAGATCCATGGATTCTCCCGTGCCTATGTAGCGCACGGGCAAGCCGAGTGCTTGGCGAATTCCGAAGACCGCTCCGCCGCGCGCAGTCCCATCCATTTTGGCCACGATCAACCCGCTGACCTCGACGGCGGCCGTGAACTCGCGCGCTTGGTTGATGGCGTTTTGGCCGTTGGTGCCGTCGAGCACGAGCCAAACCTGATGGGGTGCTTCCGGAATGCTCTTTTGGATCACGCGTTGGATCTTGCCCAACTCGTCCATCAAGTTCTTTTGGGTGTGCAGCCTGCCGGCGGTGTCGATTAGAAGCACGTCGACATCATTGCGCAGGGCGTTTTCGACCGCATCAAAGGCCACGGAAGCGGG
>JAJDES010000582.1 GCA_029259675.1 Planctomycetota bacterium | reverse complement strand
CCCTCCAGGGCTCGAACGCGAATGGGGATCGCTTCGGTGGCGACCTCCGTGTACTTGTTGGTGTCCGGATCGAAGATCGGCAGGCGCACGGGCGGCACCTCATCCACGTCCGCGCGCAGGGGCGCGATGTCGTAGGTCACGCTGCGCCGCTCACGCGATTTTTCGCCCGCCGCGCTTCCAAAGACCTTGAAATCCTTGAAGCTCGGGTCGCGGGAGAGATCGGGCGCTTCAAAGAATTCCAAGTTGCCTTCGCCGAACCAGGTGACCTTCAACTTGATCGAGTCGCCGACATCCACGTCGCGCATTTCCGTGCGCGCCCGTGCGGTCAGATTGCCGATCGCGCCGGTGTAATCGATGGGCCGGCCCGCATCGGGCAAAGGCCGCACATTGATGGTCACCGCCGGCGCCGTGACGAAATACGTCTGGGCCTTGCGCGAGCTGCGGGAAAAGAACCCGCCGCTTTCAATTACTTCACCGAATTCCAGATGGCTATCGGGCAATTCAATTAGCCCGCTGCGAACCGGCAAAAAGCTGCGCACCAAACGCAGGGTGAAAAAAGTCCTCGAATCGCGCGTCACCGGCTGAATTCGCTCCACTCGAATGCGCTCATTGCCATTGAGCTGCAGTTGGAGCAAATCCGAGCTCATCGATTGCGACGCGTTTTCCAACTCCAGCAGTCCGCGCAACCGGCCCCACCAGGGCAGGATCAAGTTGGCGTAGTTGACCTCAGCTTGTTTGGCCGCATCCCAACCAAAGATCATTTCGAGCTCAAAGGGCTGCCCTTCGACGAGATCGGTCTTCGACAGATTGAAGTCCAAAAAGCCCAATTCCGCTCCGCGCAAGTCCTTGACCACTTTCAGGCCAAGCTCCTCGGTTACGACCTCCTGGCCTTCCACGATGAGCTTGACACCGGGAATCAGAAAATCCCCCACTTCGAGCGGAGTGACTCGAATCTTCCAGGAGGTCGTTGTCTTCAAAGAGACGCGCGGCCCGATTTGAATTCGTGTTGTCCGCGAGACGGCCTTCGGAATGTTGCCGAATTCAATTCCCGGAACCTCAGGCAATTCGCGCACGTAGGGAGGCTGGTCGGATTCAACCTCAATCAGCAAGTACATCTCTTCGCCCAAGCGCGCCAAGCCCGTGCTCAAGCGCGCACCGTAAACGGCCTGGGCCTGTGCGGGAGCGGCGCTGAGGCACAGGCTCACCAGCAAGCCCGCCAACAAGTGCCAGGCGCAGGAAGTCAACTTGCGGGAAGCCCCCTGCCCCGGTTTTGCCGCACCGCTGGTACCTGCGTCCCAAGGCTCCGCGCCCGCCGCAGTGCGGCCGGCCGAACTTGTGCCTTGTGCACGCTCGTCACGCAGGCTCGTCATCGCTCTTCCGTCGGCGCCCGCCGGGCATTCGACACGCGGCCGGGATCGATCGAACGGATTCATTTTGCTTCGTAGGCTCATTACCAATCGCGCTCCACTTCCACGCGCCTCGAACGGGCCAAAGCCGCACGCATCAAGCGCGCTTGCTTTTCAATGTCCGCCAATAAATCGAGCAAGACCACTTTCTCCGGTTGGCTCATGGTCTCTTCGGTTTTCTCCGGTGCTCCCGCTTCGCCTTCGGCGGCGTCTTCGTCCGTTTCCTCCTCGCGACCCGTTTCGGCATCCTCAAGCTTCTGCGATTCCGCATCCTCCTCTTCGGGCGCATTGGGGTTGGGCTGTTCGGCACCTTCGTCGGCGCCCTCGCCCGGCGTCGGATCGCTCTTCGACTCCGATTCGGGCTCCCCTTCCTGCTCGTCGTTCACGCCCGACTGACCCGACTCTTCGCTCTCATTGTCCTCGTTGCGATTTTGTCCGTCGCGATCCTCTTCGCCCGACTCGCTCTGCTCCGTCTCCTGACCCGAGTTTTCTTGCTTGCTTGAAAATTCTTCGTCGCGCTTGCGTTCGATCTCGTCCAACTCGCTCAAGCGGCGCTGGACGTACTCGAGATTCGCGCGCGTATCTTGATCGTTCCAATCTAGGCGCAAGCGATCGAGCAGTGCGGACCTCGCCACCAAGAAGCGCTCGCGCGCGATCGGCAACGTGTCCATCCCTGTGCCCATCGGATCGGATTGTTTGACCAGCGACTTGTTCTGCTGGGCCTCCTTAGCCCGCACTTCGGTGATTTGATTGTAGGCGACCTCGCCTTCTTCAATTAGCGCTACGCCGGCATTGAAGAGCGCCGCACCGCGCAATTCGCCTGGTCCGGCCAAAGCTCCGGCCGAGCGGAAGCTGGAAGCCGCGACTGCCGGCCGTTCGGAAAGAACGGCGACGACTCCCGCTGCGTACTTCAACTCAGCTCGCTCTGCGTCCGTCTTGGCGAGGCGATTCAGGTTGGTTTCGTCCAACACAAAACCGGCCAGTTTGGATGCGCCGCGAAGATCCTCCCCCGCGGAGAGGCTGCGCATCTGCTCCAGGGCTTGGCGCATATCGCCCTCCCACTGGAACGCGCTCGAGGGATCTTCACCATCAACGATCGTGTCCTCGCTTCCGGGGCCGCCCATCGCACCATCCTGCTGAAGTTGCTCAAGTGCTTTGCGACGCTCCTCATCCAATTTGTGCATGGGGTGGTCGCTCGGATCGAAGTTCGGCCGGCCTTCACGTCCCGAAGGAGTTTGAAAACGCCCCTTGTCGAGTTGATCGGGATTGGCGCGTTCGCGCTCGATTTCGGGCCCCACCATGGAAGATGAATTCTGCCCGCCCAAAGCCTCCTTCAATGCCTCCTGGGCCTCATTCACGGGCGGCTTGGGATCCGATCCGATCGCCGGCAGCGTCTTCTTTTTCTTAAGCGGGTCCTCCAATAGGGGCGCAGGACTGCGCTTGCCCTTGCCGCCCTTTTGCTTCTTCGCCTTGGAATTGACGATCTGGGCCGTCGCGCCGGGGATTGCGGTTCCGAGCGCAGCCAAGCCGGCGCTGTTTGAACCACGGATTGAAACAACGGGGGCCAAGGAGCTCGAGGCCCGTAGCGGACCTGCCAGCAAGGCGGCAATAAGAAGTGCGGATACTTTCATGGATTAGCTTCCCGATTTTGCTGAACGAGGTTTTGCCGAGCGCGGCATCGGCCTGCGCTCGCGCATTCCCAACTCAAGCAACATGCACACGAAGGCCAGCACAAGCGGCCATTGGAATCGATCGTGGGGAACCAATTCCAAACCGCCTTGCAACTCACGCTTGTCAAGGCGCGTAATGCGCGTGCGATAGAGATCTTCCAAGGGAGTCGGCGATTGTTCGGACGACAGGTACAGCCCGTCGGTGGCCCGCGCCAACGCTTCCAACGTTGTGCCGTCCAATTGAGTGACCACTTCCTGGCCGGCCTTATTCGCCAAGAAGCCTTCACTTCCGTCACTCCTCTGGACCGGAATTTTTCCGCCCAGCGCCGTTCCGATGCCGACGACGTAGATGCGTATTCCGCGCTCGGAGGCTTGCGCCGCGATCTCGGCTCCGCGACCCTCGAGGTCTTCACCGTCGGTCAACAGCACCACC